>JBQTHI010000033.1:0-9157 GCA_052390035.1 Actinomycetota bacterium
CGGTGGCCGCCGCCGATGCTTTTGCCGTGGTACCGGAAGGTTCAGCCCGGGTGGAAAGAGGCGAGCCGGTCGTTCTAGAGATGTTCCGCTGGCCCGAGGAAAGGTCGATCGATGAGTTATGAAGTGAAGTTGCCCCACCTGACTCCCAAGGGCGATGTGCACATGGTCGACGTATCGGACAAAGAGTCAACGTCGCGCACCGCGATCGCCGAAGCACTTGTCCAGCTTCCGGATGCGCTGGCGGAGCGGCTCTTCTCCGGTGACCTGCCCAAGGGCGACGCCTTGGGAGCGGTTCGCCTGGCCGGGATCATGGGAGCAAAGAAGACATCAGAACTGATTCCGCTTTGTCACCCATTGCCCATCGACGCGGTGACCGTGGAAGTCGACCGCGCCGCCGACGGAGCCCGGATCACCGCCACCGTACGAACCACCGGGCGGACCGGAGTGGAGATGGAGGCCCTCACCGCGGTGACCGTGGCGGCGCTGACTCTCTATGACATGGTGAAGGGGCTTGAAAGGGGGGTGGTCATCGGACCTGTCTCATTGGTGAAGAAGACCGGTGGACGTTCCGGAAGCTGGGAACGCTGACAGTGGTTGTCTCGCGCGAAAACCCGGGCTACTCTCCCCCCGGGCAAAGGGCCTTCCAAAATTTATGGTCACACCACTGATAGTTGCTGGGCTTGTCATTGCGGCGGTATGGGGGCTCTACCTGTTGCCCGGCATGTTCGGCGAACGGCGGACAACTCCACTGAACTCGACCGAGGAGTTCGACCGGCTAACCCGTTTGATGGCGGATGTGCAGCGACGGAGCTACGACGCCAAGATTTCCTCGGCTCGCGACCTGGTGAGGGTGCGCCGTCGCCGGACGGTGTTCGTAATGGCCGGAATAGCCGTCGTCACCCTGGTTGCCGCCTGGCGATTCGGATCACTCAATTGGTTGCTCCTCCACCTGGGAATCGATGCCTGCCTTGCCTGGTACCTGGCCATGCTGGCCCAGATCCGCCAACGCCATGCACACCGGGTGGCCAGTCGCTACTCCGCCGACAGCCGCGAATGGGACGAATCCCCGGTAAAGGTCGTCTCGCAGAGCTAGAAACGGCGAGTCGGGGAACGACCACGGTCCCAGGCCTTCTACGATTGGTTCGTCCGGGGGTGTAGCTCAGCCCGGCAGAGCGCTTCCCTCGCACGGAAGAGGCCCGGGGTTCGAATCCCCGCACCTCCACCCAACAAGAGTCCTGCTGGGCGGGACCTTCTTCGATGTCGGCGGCAAAGGCGACAGCGCTGGGGACGCGGATTGGACGCGGTTGTGCTCACCATCGGGTTGTACGGCTCCGGTAGGTGGGTGACAGTTTCGGGCCGCGGCCCGGTTCCTGGGCGACAGTGGCTCGGGCGCCTGGGCGACGCTCGTAGATCCTCGGCTTCGGTTTCACCTCTGAGTTGCGGAGGCTCATCCGGGGTGGCGGACCGCGGACGATGGTTTTCACTTCCCAGTAGGCGGCGGAACGCACTCTGTGGGCCGGGAGGTGCCATTGGCCTCTATCCGAGTGTCCCTTTCTGCGGCAATGGTTGTCCGGCTGGCAAGCGTCCCGCTTGCAGCGTGAGTTTCTGGCAAGGAGGTGCGGTCATGACCACGACCGACCGCAAGGATATGAGAGCCGGTGCAGCAACTGAGGATGTGGCCCGGACGACAGGGGCAGACGAGGGCAAGACGGCAGTGTCTCGTCTCACCAGTGAGCAAGTTTGGGCAGAGGTGGCCAGGGCGTCTTTCGCCGTGCTCGGCTATGTCACCCCTTCGGGAGAGCCACGGTCAAGTGGCGTCGTCTACAAAACCGTGGGCGGACGGTTGTACGCGGCGGTTGCGCCGAACGGCTGGAAGGCGCGGCACATCGCGATGAGCGGCAGGGTCGCGGTGACGGTGCCGGTGCGCCGGGGCGGCTTTCTGGCGCTCATCGTGCCGATCCCGCCGGCAACGGTCAGCTTCCACGGGACTGCGATCGTCCACCCGCCCCACTCGCCACAGGTTGACGGGCTTTGCAGGAGCTGGCACCTTTGCTACCTGCCGAGAGGCAGAACTCGGCTTCGATCATCGAGGTCGTCCCCGAGGGCACTTTCGTCACCTACGGGTTGGGCGTCTCCTTAATCCAGATGCGCGATCCGGCCGCCGCTTGTGCACGCGTAATTGTGGCTCAAGAAGCGAGGCCATCATGACTGCTTCAGTCACCGAGGCGAAGAGCGGCCTATCGGTCAACGGATCAGTTCGAATCGATGAAATCGACATGAGGGCCATGGTGGCTGAGATGCTCAACCGCCACCCGGCCGTCGGTTTGGCGGTGGGAGTGGTCCACGACGGGCGCCTTGAGTTCTTCTACGGACATGGGGTGGCGGACATCGCGTCGAACATACCGATTACCGAGGACACGGTCTTTCGGATCGCCTCGATCACCAAGACCTTCACGGCGATCGCGGCGATGCAGCTTTGGGAGCAGGGGTTGGTCGACCTCGATGCCCCCGCCAACAATTACCTGCGCGCCTACCAGCTGATCCCGGCCAAGGTTGGCTTCCGGCCCGCGACCGTTCGGCACCTTCTCACCCACACCGCCGGATCGCCGAAGTGCTCCGCCCCTCCGACCTGTTCAGGCGGCTCTTCGGAGAGACCGTGAAGGTGGGAGAGCTGCTGCCGTCCCTCGCCGAGTACTACCGAGGTGGTCTCGGCATCGACGCCGAGCCAGGCACCAGATGCACTTATACCGACCATGGGCCTACCACGCTCGGCCAGATCGTCGAGGACGTGAGCGGACAACCCTTTGACCGCTATATGCGCGAGCACGTCTTCGGGCCGCTAGGTATGACTAACACCGACCTCGCCCGATCCGACGTGATCGGGTCGCGTCTCGCGACCGGATACGACATCCGGTCGGATGGGGCCAGGGTGGTCACCGATTACGAGGTCATCACGGCGGGAGGCGGCGGCGCCTACTCCACGCCCAGGGACATGGCCCGCTACGTAACGGCGCTCCTGGGCGGTGGCGCGAACGAGCATGGCTCGATCCTCAAGCCGACAACGCTCGCGACCATGTTCGAGCCTCACTACCGGCCGGATCCCCGCATATCAGGCATCGGCCTCGCGTTCGACCGCTACGACTTCGGCGGGCATCTCGTCGTCGGGCACGGCGGGATACTTCCGGGTTTCAACTCGCAGATCTTTGTGGCTCCTGACGACGGAGTCGGCGTCATCGCCTTCACCAACGGGGCTAGACAGGCGATGCTCTGGATGCCTGCCGAACTCAGTCGGGTACTCAACTCGGTCCTCGGCGTTCGCGACGACGCACTCCGCACCGACGTGGCACAGCATCCCGAGATCTGGCACGGCCTTTGCGGTCGTTACCAGCTTCCTGGCAGGCTCACGGACGTACGCGCCAGATTGATGATGGGCGCCGGAGCCCAGGTCTTCGTCAGTGGTGGCGGGCTCGTGCTTCGGGTGTTGAGTCCATACTTGGGGCGCTGAGGGGCTTCCCGCTCCATCCTGACGACCCGAATGACCCGTACGTGTTCCGCATCGATCTCTCCGCGTTCGGGCTGGGCACGGCCCGTCTCGTGTTCAGCGACGGCACCGGCCCGGGCGCCACCGCCGTTCACTTGGCTCTGTTGCCGATGTCGCTCCACAAGCGACCCGCGACGAAACCATTGATGTCATTGCTCAACCTGCTGCTTCCGTCGGTGCTCATCGCCACGACGGTACGTGTCTTTCGCCGGCGCATGAGAGCGTCGCATCACCGTCCGGCTTAGGGAGGTCAGGTCATGTCGACGGAGCTGGAACCCAGAGAATTGAGCACGCTGAAGCGCGACGCCATTGACAACATCATTTTCCACGCGACGCCGAGGGAGTGGCTGAAGGCCGGTGGCCCGTGGGTGCTGGACCGGGGAGCGGGGGCGCTCCTCTACGACGCGGACGGCCGCGAGTACCTCGACGCGTTGTCAGGAGGCGTCTTCGCCGTGCTCGTTGGGTATGGTCGCGAAGAGATCGGGCGCGCGATGTACGACCGGGCGCTGCGGTTGAACTACACGAGCCCCTACGCGACGACCAGCGCTGTGACGATCAAGTTGGCGCGAAAGCTGGCCGAGATCACGCCGGGTGACCTTTCGGCGTCGTTCTTCTGCAACAGCGGCTCGGAGGCCGTCGAAGCCGCGATCAAGCTGGCTCGTCACTATCACCAAGCCAATGGTGAGGGCCGACGCTACAAGGTCGTGTCGCTCCGCCACGCCTATCACGGGTCGACGGTCGGAGCATTGTCGGCGACGGGCTGGAGCCCGCACTTCGGAGCATTCCGTCGTGCGGCCGATCCGGTCGTTCCCGCCGCCGGGTTCAGCAACGCCATGCCCCCGTACTGCTACCGATGCGAGCTCGGGCTGACATACCCTGCCTGCGGACTTACCTGTGCCACCACGATCGAGCAGGCGATCCTCGGATCCGGAACTGGTGTGAAGCGTCATCCTCGAACCGATCATGGGGACGGCCGGCTGCGTTATCCCCCCACCCGGCTGCCTGACCAAGGTTCGACAGATCTGTGACCACTACGGCATCCTGCTGATCTCCGACGAGGTGGTATGCGGGTTCGGCCGGACGGGACGGTGGTTTGGTGTCGACCATTTTGAAGTGGTTCCCGACATCATGGTGGTCGCCAAAGGACTCACCAGCGGATACGCACCGATGGCGGCCGCCATCGCCAGGCGCGAGATCGCAGAGAAAATCCCCATCTTCTTCAACGTGCACACCTACGGGGGACATCCGGTCTCCGCGGCGGCGGCGCTCGCCAACATCGGGATTATCGAACGCGAGGGTCTGGTCGAGAACGCGGCCGCAGTCGGCGGGTACATGCTCGAGTTGCTGGAGGGACTCCGAAGCCATCCCACCGTCGGGGATATCCGAGGGCTCGCCGCGCTCTCGACCACATCGGCGATCGTGTCCATGAGCTCCTTTACTTGGACGCCTTCGTTCCCCGCGCCGGCGACGCGGGCCCATCCGTAAGGGTGCGGATGAGACGAGCTGCTTGAGCCAGACTCGGTCTTCGTCCGACCACGCACGATGGCGGCCTGCTTCACTTCGCGGCGACGCCAAGGAGGACAAATGGAGGAGTCACATACGTTCTGGGAGCGGCTGGCAGCCAGGACGACACCGTCGGGGGCGCTCGAGACGGTCGAGGATCCGATGACGGTGGTGCGTCTGGTCACCGGAGTGCTCCTGTTCTCGGTGCTTGCCGCGAGTACGAGTGCTGCCTGGCTGTTCCTCCTAAACGAGCCCGCTACGGGTTTCGTCTTCATCGCACAGGCGACAGTCTTGACCACCGCCTGGGTGTGGTATGCCACCACGGGGAGCACCCGCGGAATGGCCTTCATCGCCCTCTTAGGAGGTGCGGTAACCATCGTTTTCGCGCATGCCGTTCTGGGTGGATACGCCTACTCCGGGGCGCAGTTGACGTGGGGAATCCTGTTCACGTTGTATGCAGCACTGGTGCTGGAACGAAGGTGGACCGCAGCCCTCGGCCTGTTCTTCATCGCCCTTGCTGTCGTCTTCGGGCTCCTCGAAGACGACCTCGCCGCCGGCCGGCCCGCCCCCGATCCGGCCCTGTCCGCGGCCCTGTTCACCATCGTTCTGGTGGGCGTCATCGTGCTGACGGCTCCCGTGTTCGTCATCGTCCTCGAACGGTTGAGCGTCGAACGGTCGAGGGCGGAGTCGTTGTTTTTGAACGTGTTTCCGGCGGAGGTGGCGGGGGAGTTTAAGCGGCGGGGGGAGACCACGGCGCGCCGGTTCGAGTCGATCAGCGTCTTGTTCGCCGACATCGTCGGGTTTACCCCGCTGGCGGCGGAGATGGACCCGGAGAAGATGGTGGCCCAGCTCAACGAGGTGTTCACCTCCTTCGACCAGTTGGCAGACCGCTACGGGTGCGAGAAGATCCGCACCATCGGGGACAACTACATGGTCGCTTCGGGTGTGCCGACCCCGAGGGAGGATCACGCCGAGGCCTTGGCCGGGATGGCGCTCGAGATGATCCGCTACGCCGAGGGCTCCCCGTGGTCGTTTCGGATCGGGATCAACTCGGGTCCGGCGGTGGCGGGGGTGATCGGAACGAAGAAGTTCCAGTACGACGTGTGGGGAGACACCGTGAACACCGCCTCCCGGATGGAGTCGCACGGGGAGCCGGGCCGGATCCAGATCGGCGAAGCCACCAACAGCCTCATCAAAGACCATTACGCAACCACACCCAGGGGACCCATCGAGGTCAAAGGCAAAGGCACCCTCAACACCTGGTGGCTCGAGGGCACCAGGGAGCTCGTTACAGCCGGGTGAACTCGAGGAAAAGCTGCACCCCACCCCCCGTGCCTGGCGTTCTCAGGTCGACATCGGCCCGACCGTCGCACGATTGGCAGCGAGTGGCTCCTGCCGGCGCCGGCGCGGGCGCGGAAGTCAATGCGCTTCCTTTCAATTATCGGTGGGCGAGTTGCAGTTTGTGCTGTCCGTCCTCGGCTGACAGGTCCTCGATCGTTTGGATGACAGGGTGGCTGACACTGAAATTAGAGGGGTGCGAAAAAGCGAAGGTGGTACTAGCGATGGCGACAGTCGCGGGGCGCGCGATGAGGGTCGACAACGGGCGAGCGAGTGAGACAACCGCCGATCGGATCGAGGCTGTCAGCGATGGCGTCCTGATCGGTCGTGGCTGTTCTTGGCGATCGGTTTCGATAGCGTGGCGCTGGTGCAGGGAGATTGAAAAGAGTTCAATCAGACCCGCTCACTCCGGTGGGACACGCCTTGGACCACTACCCTGGCTTCAATACAGCCATCGAATGAGCTGCCGCTGACTCTAGGGGCGGTGATATGGTCAAGTCTGAAGACGGGTTTGCGGTTCCTTCTCTCCGACATGTGATCGTCTTCCTTATCTGCACCTTCGCGCTGACATGGTTGGCGTTCCTACCGCTCATATTGGAGTGGGTCCGCCCCGAGTCAACAGCCGGTACCGTCCTGCTTCCCCTGGTCGGGATCGGGGCTCCGACTATCACCGCTTTCGTTCTCGTCGCCGTCGGCTCCGGTCGCCAAGGGGTCGGAAGGTTGTGGCGGAGCGGGTTGCGTTGGCGAGTCGGTATCCGCTGGTACCTGGTGGTCCTGCTCCTCCCGGGTCTCGCCTTCGGCGCGAGTTGGGTCGCAGCATCCGGGCTGAGTGGGGATGGATCTCAATTCAACCCTTGGATCCCGGCGGTGATCTCCGGCCTGGTGGCGGGGATATTGGAGGAATACGGCTGGAGTGGTTTCGCCTTCCCCGGGCTGCAGGCCCGTTACGGATTCCTGCGGGCGGGAATCGCCATGGGCTTCGTCGTTGCCTTCTGGCATCTTCCCCTGTTCTTCACTCCCGGCCAGCCCCAGTCCCAGTTCTCTTTCGTGCCCTTCCTGCTGACTCTGGTTCCGGTGAGGATTCTGTTTGGGTGGGTCTACAGCGCGGCGGGCGGGAGCGTCCTGTTGACGGTGTTGCTGCACGCATCCGGCAATGCCTGGTCCGAGGTCCTTCCGCTGGGTCCCACCGCCCTAGATACATCCTGGCCGGAGATTCTCGTCTTCGCGATTGCGACGGTGATCGTCGTCCTCAAATATCGAGGACCTGTGGTTCCACCCTTGGCCGATAGATCGGCCATCTGACCGAAGTCATTTGCCGGTGGGAATTCCACGATCCGACAGTCGATATCTACATTTCACCCCACCCTCCATAACCACGATGGGTTTGATCCCTCGCAAAACGTAGGTCGTTGGTCGCGTGGTTCGATGTCTTTGAGCTTGCTCGTAACTGCTGGCCTGACGGGCTAACAGGTCCTCGGTCATTGGCTGACAGGGTCGGTGACAATGAAATTGGAGGGGTACGAAGTCAAAGGGACTGACGGCGTAGACAGATCGCTGCGGCTACCCGCCGGCTCATCGCGGCCGGCGAGGACAAGACTGGCGCTCGTAAACTCACCGGCCGGCGCATTCTCGATCGCTTCTACCCGGGGCCTGGCCAGGTTGTCGAGTTCTGGATTTTCGACGTGAGGGGAGCCGTCTGCTGCTTGAGTGTGGGCCGTGGCGTGGCTCGAAAGAGGTTCGAGAGCACATCGACCCGAATGAGGTTTGCCCGCTGCGGTCTCCATGTCTGCCCCTGTACATGTGGCCGATCGCACCTGTAGCACCCGGGCATCGCCTCGGTTCTGGGCTTCATTCAGGTGAGCAGGCCTAGCAAGCGGCGAGTGGTCAAGTTGTTTGGAACGCCGCTCGCTCAGTCGTTGTCGAGTCAACCGTCTGGCAACGGGCCTATGACTTCGTCTTGTTCAATTGGCAATGGCTGTGGACTGCTCTGCTACTGCCGCTTGGCGCGTTATGGTGGCGGCGCCGGAAGAGGGGTCAAGGTTCGCCCGCGCCCAAGAGGAGCACGTGGTGTTCGGCCCCAATCTGTGACCCATGGCAACGATACTGGGCATCTAGCTATCGTCGCCTCGAGGAGGCCAGCGGCTTTATAGAGGTTGTCATGGAGCTCACGATCGTCGACCGGCTGCTGGTCACGCTGTTCGAGAAACCCCGCAACGTTCCGATGGCTATGCGGGGAGCAGGCCACAGCCATGATGAGATTTCGGCCGCCTGGCGGTAAACCCGCAAAGCCGGCTACACCGAGGCGACCCGGCTGGGAATGGACCGGTTGACCGCGGCCGGCAAGGCGCGGGCCGCTCAGATCGGGATGACGAACTAGTTTCTCGGATCACTTGACGTAGACCTACGACAGCTACGTGAACCGCGCTCAGTTCGTACGTATACGTACCACCGGGGCCGCTCCACGCTTCCCGTAGGAAGCATGTGAAGCACGTGCTCCACCTGGCCATTTGACGGCGGTAGCTACGCGACCCGCGCTCTTCTCGTTGTGGACGGCATGTAAACCGCTACCCCTCCTTCGTGGACACGCAGCCGCACGGTCCCTCCACAAAGCACCGCGTCGACCAAGTCGTCAGCCAACAACCGGGCGGCGGCCAACCCGGCGTCCACATTGACGAGCGGGCTCACCTACGACTTGATGAGCGCGAGGTTGGTCCAGGTCTGCACCCTATTCCGAGATAGCGAGAAGACGTCCGCGCGCGATCGTCAAGGCAACGA
>JBQTHI010000034.1:0-26254 GCA_052390035.1 Actinomycetota bacterium
ACGGCCAAGCCCAGTACCGGGGATGCCACCGCACCTACCCACGCCCAGAGCTCTCCCTTTCTCACTCCGTAGGCCACCAAAAACAGGACCGCCAATCCAGTGGCGGCGAGGAACCCAGATACTGCGAGATGTAGGTGGCTGATGTAGTTGAACAGAGACAGACTGAAATCGCGGATAGCTTCTCGGCCGACGTTCACCTGATCCGGGCCGATGCCCAGTTCCAGGAAACGGTCGGTGAAGTTGAGGATGAAGAAGATCACGGCGTAGCCGATGAACCCAACTGCCGCGATCCCCATCAGCCGCGAGCCCCTGCTGAGATCTGTGTTGACAGGGCTAATCGATACCCCGGCTGTTCTGGTGGTTGTCATTGTCCACCTCCTTCACACAATATGGACGGAGAGGGGCCACCCAGGATTGCACACTGGGGCCGACGCAATAGATTCGTTGGCGATTTCGTCATTTGTTATGAGATGCGCGGCGTGAACGACCCGATGGACACCAAAGTCCGCTCGAACCTGCCTCACCTCGATTGTTTTCCCGATGGAGCCCGGACGAGTGAAGCATTTCAACATCTGGCGATTCGAGAGATCCCGGCCCTCTATTCGCTGGCCCGCCGGTTGGTCCGCGATAACGCTGAGGACCTTGTCCAAGAGACGTTGCTGAACGGCTACCGCTCCTTCGGGACCCTGAAGGAAGCCGCGGCCGGCGGTCGATGGCTGAAGTCGATCATGGTCAACCTGTTTCGAGACCAGCTTCGCAAGCGAGTTCGATCCGTCGAGGAGTTCCCCGTCGAGGAGATCGAGGAGTTTTCGCTTTATCGCGCGCTGATCGAGGATGATCCCTTCCCATACTCCGACGCGCTCCATCTCGACTTCCTCCAGGTCTTCGCCCGGGAGGATGTTCGGGAAGTGCTACTGCACCTGCCCGAGATCTATCGGGCGGCTCTGGTTCTCCGCTACATGGATGGGTTTGCCACCAAGGAGATCGCCAGGATGTTGAAGGTTCCCATGGGAACGGTGCTTGCTCGCCTTCACCGGGCAAGGAAACTTTTCGAGATAGAGCTGTGGATCTACGCGGAGGAGGCCGGACTTCTCCTTAGGAAGGCGGCAAGATGACTGTTGAGAGGACTATCCCCTGTTCGGAGGCGGCTCGCCAGCTTTGGGACTACCTCGATCACTCCATCTCCCCGGAGGATCAGGAGAAGGTCGATGAGCATCTGGCTTTCTGCCGGAAATGCTGCGGGGAGTTGGAGTTCGCCAAGGAGCTGAGAGCGTTTCTCGCCTCCAACGCCTCGGAGGATCTACCAGCAGAGGTCAAGTCTCGACTGGAGCGGTTTGTCGGAGAGTTGTAGGAGGCATCGTGACCCGCGACCTTATGTACCAGGATGAGATCAAGGAGTCGGTCCGACACGCCTACGCCGAAATTGATTCCGGCGGTGGGGCCGACGTGGCCCGCCGCTTCTACAGCCATGAAGAACTCGAACAGGTGGGGCCTGCGGCGGTCGCCTGGGCCCTAGGGGTCGGAAACCCGGTTCGTTACGCCTTCTTGCAACCCGGAGAGAGCGTCCTCGATGTGGGATCGGGAGGCGGTATCGACACCATCCTCGCCGCCAAACAGGTGGGGCCAAGGGGGAGAGCTATTGGTCTCGACATCATCGACGAGATGTGCGAGCGAGCCCGACGCCACGCCGAGGATGCGGGAGTGACCGGTTGGACCCGGTTTCTTCAAGGTGAGATGGAGGCGATACCGCTACCGGATTCTTCGGTGGACGTGGTGGTTTCAAACGGAGTCCTCAATCTATCCTCGCGAAAGAGCCGGACCATGGCGGAGATCCTCCGGGTCATGAAGCCGGGCGGCCGGATCTGTGTGGCCGATCTGACGGTGGAAGAGGACCTGCCTCCAGAAGTAGCGAACGATCAGAGTGCCTGGGCGGGCTGAGTGTCGGGAGCCATGGCGGAGCGTGTCTTCGTCAAGAAATTGGGGAAGGCAGGATTCGTCGACGTGTGGGTGGGGGGCCACAAGCCGTTTGGGATCGCGGACGCGGCCATGTATCCGCTGTTCTCCAAAGAGGTAATCGAGCTTATGCGAAGAACGATCGACCCCGATCATCACGACCACGTCGCCACCGGGGTGATCGTGAAGGCCAGAAAGCCCGCATCGCGACTTTGAACTAAAGGGCCGCCAAAGGTCACCCGGCTAGCAAGGATGCGATAAGGGACTGGGGATGGTGCCCGGTCGTCAATTTGCCGGCAGGGAGAGGGTCTCGCGCATCCGAAGCACGACGTCGAGTCCGCTGGCGGCGGTGATGGCGGCCACGACGACGATGGCAGTTGAGGTGGTGTAGAGGTCGGCGATGACGCCGGCGAGGACGGCGCCGATCGCGAATCCGATGTCGCGCCACCACCGATAGACACCGACTGCGGCGCCCCGCCAGGCGGGGTGGGCGACGTCGCCGACCGCGGCGATGAGAGTGGGGTAGGCCATGGCGGTCCCGGCGCCGAACAAGATGCTGCCCGCCACCCAGTGGTCGACCCTCCCCCCAAGGGCGATGATCAGCAGACCGCCGGCTTCGATGAATAGCCCGACGGCTATAAGCCATTTGCGTCCTATCCGGTCGGAGAGGGCGCCGGTGGCGAGCTGGCCGAATCCCCACACAGCCGGTGCGATGGCAATGAGGGCGCCCACGGTGGCGAGGTCAAGCCCGGCGGTGGTGTAGAGGATGGGGAGCAGTCCCCAGGCCATGCCTTCGTTGAGATTGTTGACCAACCCGGCCTGACAGGCCGATGACAAGGTCGGGTCCCGCCAGCTGGTGAGAGCGAACACCTGCCCCGAGGTGAGGTGCCCACTGAACCTGCCGCCGTGCTCGGCTGCCTCGAACGAAGCGTGGCCTCTCGTCTCGTGTACGAAGATTGCGCTGAGCCCCAAGCCGAGGGCGGCAAAGGCGAGACCGAGGAAGAAGGGGGCAGGGCGGAGTCCGGCAGTTGCGGCGATGGCGCCGGTCGCCCAGGCGGTGGCGGCCACCGCGCCGTAACCGGCGGCTTCGTTGAATCCCATCGCAGTGCCGCGCAGCCGGGGGCCAACCAGGTCGATCTTCATGATCACGGTCACCGACCAGGCCAAGCCCTGGTTGATGCCCAGGAGGACGTTGGCGAACACGATCCAGCCCCAGGTCGGCGCCCAGATGAGTAGGAGGGGGACGGGGAGCCCGATCAGCCATCCAGCCACCAGGACGGGCTTCCTTCCAAACCGATCTGCCAGGTGACCGGCGAAGTAGTTGACGGCGGCTTTGGTGACGCCGAAGACGGCGATGAACGACAGAATCCCGGTCCGAGCGGCGATACCGAACTCGGCCTCGGCGAGGAGCGGGACCACGGTGCGTTCCTGGCCGATCATGCCACCGACCAGCGCCCCGACCGACACCAGCAGCAGGAACTGGGGGAGGTTCTCCCTCAGGCCCAGGTGCACCGTCCGATCGAGGGGTTTGGTCACCGGTCGGAGACCAGCTCCCCGAGGGTGGTCAGTTTTCCTTTGAAGACGACAACGTCGTCACGCCCGGTTCGGGCAAGGAGGCTGGCGGCGGTCATGGCCCGCTCCCCGTGGCTGCAATGCACCAGGAGCTCACCTGCGGGGATCGTCCCGGCGGAGTTGGCGAGGGTTCCGAGCTCGACATTCACGGCCCCAAGCACATGGCCGGTTGCATATTCGGAGGTCTGACGCACATCCAACACCGTTCGCGCTCCACTCCCGGGTGCCTCTCTGACGATGGGGATGCGCGCAGTGGGCCGTCCCGCCTCGGCCCAGGCCGACATCCCTCCCTTAGGGGCCCCGATGATGTTCTCGAACCCGACGGTGAGCGCAGCCCACACCACGTCCTCTTGGTCGACGTGCTCGTCGATGATGAGCACCAAGGGTGTTTGGCGGGGGACAAGCCATCCCAGCCAGGTGGCGAATTGGGTCCGCCATGGGTGGGCGATCGCCCCGGGTATGTGCCCGGCGGCATAGGCGTGGATGTTCCTCACATCAATCAGCTCCGCCCCTTTTTCGACTACCTCTTCAACGTCCGCTGCAGAGAGTTGGGGGAGGGGTGGAATCGAGGTCCCGTGGATCGGCGGGCCTTGTCGGTTGACCTCCCGCAACTCGAGGAAATAAGGAGGGTAGGTGCTGTAGCCGGCCAGCAGGCGCTGTACAAACAGCTCCTCGTCGGGGTCACCGGCGAGGAGCGGATTGGCGGCTCTTTCCGCTCCGATGGTGGTGGTCCGCCCGGCACCGGAGCCCACCGAGCAGAACGACCCCGAACCGTGGGTCGGGTACACGTCCAGGTCGTCGGGCAAGGTCAGCAACCGGTCCCGGATCGACCGATAGGCGGCTCGGGCGAGAGGCTCGGTTTGCTCTGGGGAGAGGAGGTCGGTGCGGGCCACCCCGCCGGCGATAAGGGTGCCGCCCGAGAACAGAGCCACCGGTCGCGAGCCGTCATGAAGGAGGTAGGACAGGTGCTCGGGCGTGTGGCCGGGGGTGGCGATCACCCGCAACGTCAACCCCCCCAAGTCCACCTCGGCGCCATCGGTTAACGGCCGGTGGAGATATCCCAGTTCGGAACCGACCGGGGCCCACAGCTCGGCTCCGAGCGCCACCAGTTCCCTGGCGCCGGAGACGAAGTCGGCGTGAAGATGGGTCTCGAACACGAATCGAGCCGAAAGATCCTTTCGTTCTAGCTCAGCCAGGTAGGGTCGAGGATCTCGCTCGGGGTCCACCACCAAGCTCCCGCCGTCACCCAGGTCCACCACATAGGAGCTGTTGCCCAAACCCTCATCGACGATTCCGGTCACATCCACCAATCTCCACCTCTTCAAGCGGTCACTTGATCAAGCCTGGCCAGGAGCCTCCGAAAAGTCAAGTGATCATTTGAATAATGCTAGGTTAGAACGGTGTGGACTTTCGGTCTGTGAAAGCAGCGACACGCCGGGAGGCCAAAGATGCCCTCTTCGAGGCCTTGGCCAGCATCGCCGCCGCCTTGGCGTCGGGCCGTCGGGTTGAGATCGTGGAGGTCCTTGCCCAGGGGGAGCGGACGGTGGAGACGGTGGCGGATGCGATCGGCCAGTCGGTGGCCAACACTTCCCACCATCTCCGCACCTTGGCCAGGGCCGGGTTGGTCGACACTCGCCGCCAGGGCACCCACATCTTCTACCGGCTGGCATCCGATCGGGTAGTCGAAGTGTGGCTGGGCGTCCGTCGCCTGGCGGCCGAGCGGCTCGACGTCATCGAAGGGCTGGCGCGCGCCTACCTCGGCGACCGGAGCCAATTCGACCTGATCGGTGGGGAGGAGCTGGTGGAGCGGCTCCGACGGGGCGACGTGGTCCTGATCGATGTTCGCCCCGAAGCCGAATATGCCGCCGGTCACCTCCCGGGGGCCATATCCATCCCCCCGGATGACCAGGCAGCGCTCGACAAGCTTCTCTTGACCATCCCTCCCGAACGCGAGATCGTGGCGTACTGCCGGGGGCCCTACTGCGTATACGCCGACGACGCCATTCGCTATCTCGCCGCCCGGGGCCGGAGCGCCCTCAGGCTGGAGGAAGGGGTTCCCGAATGGCGACGTGACGGCGGGCCAGTCGAAGACTGAAGCGCCCCCTCTTTGAGGGAGGGTCAAGTAGGGCAAATATTCCCACGGCGACCAACAGGGAGGCGGGAGCCACCAGTCCGGATCCTGCCGTCAGCAAGGCTCGGATCAGCAGCTCCAAAGCCCGGATCGGGGCCGCCATCAACAATGTGAAGGTGTTGGACAGCCACGCTGCGAGCCACCCCAGCCACGCCGAGCGGGTGTCGGGTGTGGGAGCGGCCGGTTTCACTGCTGGGTTGGAGTGCGGTTCCGGCTCGGATGGGGCCTCAAGGTTTACCAGCACGGACGCGACATCCGGGCCGGGACCGGTCGATCCGCTGGGCGACGGCTCCGCCAATCGCCCATCGACTGTCGGGAATGGTGACGGTGGCGGCTGTTCGGCGAAAGGGCGATCGATCGGGGTCGGGCTGGCTGCGACCGGTTCGTCCCGAGGTCGGTCAGCCGGAGACGGACTCGGGTCGACCGGCTGGCTGGGCAGCAGTCGGTCGATCGGTTCTGTGACAGGGTCGATGAATTCCTCAACCGTTCCGATGACAGGATCGCCGGCCTGTTCCGAGGGCGGCGGCAAGAGCGGCGTCGCCTCATCGACGGGAGCCGTCACCGTCTCGACGGTCTCGGAGATGGTGCCGGCCGCTTCTTGAAGCGGGTCGAACAGATCGGCCTGGGCCGGGGCGGCCACAACGCTCAGTCCGAGCGCCAACAGCGGTCCCGCCACCCGGACCCATCTGCCGCGAGTCGCCACATGCTGGCCCATTCATGAGCTATCGGCCAACTCCGGTCAAAAGCTCAAGGGAGGGCGAGAAGTGGCGATGTCATTGTGATGGCCGCACGAAGGGCTAGTCAGTTCGCCACCGTCGGCTTGGGATTGGCCGTGTGCGCCGCGGTGGGCGCCTCGGCGCTGTTTGCCAGAGCCGACCAGGCGGCCCGGGTCGCCGCCGACGCTGGGCGCCTGACGAATCTCGAGGGGGCGGCCACCGCGGCCGCCACGCTACGGGCACGGCTGGTGATCACGTTTGCCGCCATGACCGGTCCCGATGTTCCGGCGGTCAGCCTGCAGAATGCGGAGCGGGCAGTCGCCGATGCCGCTGCGCTCTCCCTATTTCTGACTCCGCTCTCCGAGGCCGGCTACCTCCGATCCCTCGCCGACGAGGTGGAGGTTGAGACGATCCAGGTGCGGGACCTCCTCGCCGCCGGAGCGGTCGACGATGCCGGGCGCCGGGTCGCCGACGAGATCGTCCCAAGGTTGGAGGGGCTGGCCAGCGGCCTGGGGACGGAGGCGGCGGTCGTGGCGGGGAGGATCGAGGGCGAGCAGGCCAGCGCCGGCCGCATGGCCCGGGGGGCCTCTTTCGTCGTGGCCCTGGTGGTGCCGGCGCTCGTCATTGCCTTCATTCGCCGGCACACCCGCCGGCGGATGGAACAGCAACGTCTCGAAGGGGAGCTCGCCCGCCAGCGTGAACTGTCGGAGGCGAAAGACCAGCTGATCGCTGGCATGTCCCACCATCTGCGCACCCCGATCACCGCCATCTATGGCTGGGCCGATCTGTTGGTGAGCAACCCAGACCCGGACCTGGTCAACGAAGCGAGCGGGGTCATCCTGGCCGAGGCCGGGGACCTGCAGCGGATGACCGACGACATTCTGGTCACGGCCCGCTTGGAGGCCGGCCAGCTCGCCTTCCGACCGAAAATAACCGACATGGTTCCTGTGCTGGAAGGCGCCCTATCCCACTATCGCCAGCTTGGCGTGAGCATCAAGCTCGATTGTGACCCCGGCCAAGCGTTCTCGGATGCCGGGCGACTCGCCCACGCTCTCAACAATCTGATCGCCAATGCCCTCCAGCACGGAGGGGAACCGGTGGAGGTCGTCGGCCGGAGCCAAGCGGATTGTTATCGGATCGCCGTGTGTGATCGCGGGCCGGATCTCGAGACGGACCGGGCGGAAGATCTCTTTGCTCCTGCCGTGCATGGACCGGCCGATCTGACAACCCGTCGCAGTCTCGGTCTCGGGCTGTCGGTGGTCAGATCATTGATCGTGGGCATGGGCGGCCAGGTCGAATATGGTCGCAACGACGGTGTCACCACATTCGTGATCACCCTCCCAATCACGACCGCAGGGACCGCTTGACCTCCGCTGGCAACTTGGAGTTGGGGAATCTGCCAACTCCTCCCGGAAAACCGTGACCCTTGCCACATGGTTTTACCGAGTAGATGGGCGGCCTCAAAGGCACGGTCACGCACCGAAGCGTCGAAGTCGGAGGCTGTTGGCTACCACCGAAACGCTGGACAAGGCCATGGCCCCGGCGGCGATCATTGGGTTGAGCATCCCCAAAGCGGCCAGTGGTATGGCGGCGATGTTGTAGAAGAACGCCCAGAACAGATTTTCGACGATGGTGCGGAAGGTGTGGCGGGCGAGTTGCATGGCCCGCACCACCAGAGCCGGGTCGCCCGACATCAACACCACGTCCCCGGCTTCGATGGCCACGTCGGTGCCGGTCCCGACCGCGATACCGAGATCCGCTTGGGTGAGAGCGGGAGCGTCGTTGACTCCATCGCCGACGAAAGCCACCACCAAGCCTTCAGCCTGAAGGCGGCGCACCTCTTCAACCTTGTGCTCGGGCATCACCTCGGCCAGGACCCGGCTGATTCCGACCCTGTCGGCGATCGCCTCGGCGGTACGCTGGTTGTCGCCGGTCAGCATCGCTACCTCGACTCCGATCCGCCTCAGCTCGGACACAGCCGATGCGGCGGTAGGTTTGAGCGAGTCGGCCACCGAGATAACCCCACGTACCTCCCCGTCCCAGCCGGCCAGGAAAGTGGTCTTGGCCTCTCCTTCAATTCGTTCCATCGCTTCCGAGTAGCGCTCGGGGATGATCAGGCCGGCGTCGGCGACCAGCTTGGCCTTGCCAACCATCACCTGGATCCCATCGACCGTGCCGCCGACACCCAACCCGGCGAAGTTCTCGAAATCGGCAACGGTTCCCAGCTCGATTTCGCGCTCCTCGGCACCCAGCGCTACCGCCTTACCGATCGGGTGGGAGCTGGCCGCCTCCACCGAGGCTGTGAGATAAAGGAAGCGGCTTTCATCCTCGCCGGTCACGACGTCGGCGAGCGCCATCAGCCCTTCGGTGAGGGTACCGGTCTTGTCGAACACCACTACGTCGACCTGGCGGGATCGCTCGAAGGTTTCGGCCCGTTTGAAAAAAACGCCGATCTCGGCGCCGCGGCCGCTTCCCACCATGATCCCGATCGGGGTGGCCAGACCCAGGGCGCAGGGGCAGGCGATGATCAACACAGCCACCGCCGCGGTGACGGCCGGCGCCAGCTCGGATCCTCCCAGTATCCAGACGGCGAAGGTTCCCAGGGCGATGATCATCACGATCGGCACGAACAGCCGCGCAACCCGGTCGGCCAGCCGCTGCACCGGCGCCTTCGAAGCCTGGGCCTCTTCGACCATGCGCACGATTTGAGCCAGGGCGGTCTCCCCGCCTACCCGGGTGGCCCGTACCACCAGCCGGCCCTGCTGGTTGACGGTGGCACCGAACACCATGTCGCCCGGGTCATGGTCGACGGGGACCGACTCGCCGGTGAGCATGCTCTCGTCGACCGAGGACCGTCCTTCGGCGATCTCGCCGTCGACGGGGATCTTCTCGCCAGGTTTCACCACCAGGAGGTCGCCTCGAGCTACCTGACCGACAGGGATCATCAGTTCACGGCCATCTTGCAGGACCCGGGCCTCCTTGGCCCCCAGCTCCAGCAGCCGGGCGATGGCTCCCGAGGCCCGTCCCTTGGCTACCGCCTCGAAGTAGCGGCCGAGGAGGATGAAGGTGGTGATGATGGCCGCAGTCTCGAAGTACAGATGGTCGCCCTGGAACAACGACCACACCGAGAACAGATAAGCGGCCACGGTGCCCAGCGACACCAGGGTGTCCATCGAGGCGTCGAAAGAGCGGGCGCGTATCACCGCGGTGCGGTGGAACTGCCACCCGAAAACGAACAACACCGGAGTGGTGAGCATCCACTGCACGATCCGGCTCCAAGTCGTGTCCACTCCGGTCATGGCCAGCACGGCCACGGGGATGGTGAGGAGGGCGGCACCGATAACATTTCGTCGCTGCGAGCGGGCCTCCTCGGCGTAGCGTGCGGCGACCGGCTGGCGGTCCTCGTCAAGGTCGGGAGTGATCTCGCTGATCTCATAGCCGATCTTGCGGACCGCTTGTTGCAGCGCCTCCGAGTTGATCTGGGCCTGGTCGAACATCACTCGGGCCTCCGCGCCCGCAAAATTGACCGACGCTTCGGACACTCCGGGCTGTCGGGAGAGGACCCGCTCGATCCGGAGGGCGCACGAGGCGCAACTCATACCCGACACGTCGAACCGAGCCTCATCCGCTGCGGTCTGAACCAGTTCCTGGGTCACCTCAGACGGACACCTCGTAGCCTTGCCCCTCGATGGCGGTCACGATGGCATTCAACTCCACCGCGGCCTCGTCGTAGACCACATCGACGGTGCGCTCAGCGATGTGCACCTCGACTTTGTCGACCCCATCAAGGGCACCGACGGCGCCCTCGATCGAGGACGCGCAGTGATCGCAATGAATCTCGGGAACGGTCAGCCTACGGTTGGTCATGTTTCCAATATCTCCTCGGTGAGTTTGGGCTCGATCGATGGTCCGGTGACAGCGTCGGTGTAGCGGAGCGCCTCCATGAGCTCATCGACGATCTGAGCCGAGCGCCCCTCGGCCACCGCCTCGGGCACGCAGGTTTCCAGGTGATTTTCCAACAGGATCCGGTTGACCTTCTCGAGCGACGACTGGAGTGCCGACACCTGCCTCATTACTTCAGGGCAGTAGCGGTCCTCCTCGACCATCGCCACCACCGCGTCGAGATGTCCCCGCACCGTCTTTAGCCGGTTGAGGGCTCCTCGCTTGTGGATTTCCCTCATGTCCCCACCTCGAGTCGGTCATTCATCGTCCGGTTAAACCATCCGGATCCACTTTCCATTCCCACCCTACCCCGGGTGGGGCTTCCGCCGCAAACTTGGTCCTCAGCCGCCTGTGATGTGCCCCGCGTTAATCGTGAAGGTCGGTTGCTCCAATTGTGAATCGCTCTCTGAGGGTTCGGGCGACCCATCCCTGGCACCCACGGCTCCGAACAGTTATGCAACCCATCTTGTTGCAAGCTAGTTGCAAGTAGGGACCACTCGGTCATAGCCTTTCGAACATGATCCTCGCTCAGACGCTGCCAGACTTCCAAGCCCTCGATCTGGGGCTTATCTTGGCGGCTTTCGCATTCGGCCTCCGCCATGGCATCGATTGGGACCACATCGCGGCCATCACCGACATCACCGCGTCACAGGAGTCCCCGCGGGCAGGCGTGAAGTTGGGCACCCTCTATGTGCTGGGGCACGCGGCGGTGGTCTTTGCTTTAGGGGTAGTAGCGATCCTGGTCGGCGATCGTCTCCCTGCTGGTTTCGACGAGGCGATGGGCAGGGTAGTTGGGATCACCCTGGTGGCGCTTGGGGTCTACGTGATCTACTCCTTGATCCGGGACGGGCGCAATTTCCGGTTGCAGAGTCGGTGGATGCTGGCCCTTCGCGGCGTCCGAGCCGCTCACCGCTGGATAAGGAACCGTTTCGCTCGCAGCCGCCTGACGACCGGAGAAGATCACGTTCACGACCATGTCGCGGTTGGCCATTACCACCATGAAGACGGGACAGAACATGCCGGCCATTCGGGGGGCGGGCGGCTCCGAGCACCGGTCCATTCCCATTCCCACCGACATCCTGACCCGATTGACCCCCTGGCCTCCTACGGCTCCAAGACGGCGTTGGGGGTCGGTGCCCTCCATGGAATCGGGGCCGAGACCCCCACCCAGGTCCTCGTATTCCTGGCGGCGGCCGGAGCGGGTGGAACGGCGGCCGGGCTTTTGGTGCTGGTTAGCTTTCTCGTGGGTCTGGCCGCGTCCAACTCCCTGATCACGTTCGGTTCAGCCTTTGGGTTTCTTGCCGCCTCGCGTCGTTTCGTCGTATATGCCTCCGTTGGCGCAATCACCGGAGTGGTGAGCCTTTGGATCGGTCTCCTGTTTCTGCTGGGGCGGGAAACCATGCTCCCAGCCCTCCTCGGCGGATAGACGGCCTCGACCCGGGCGGAGGTCTCGCTGATTCTTGGGTGTCGCCACAGCGTCCGAGTTCGCGTTCAGTTCGGGCACGAATTATTGTCGCTCCCTCGATGAGGTTCAGGATCGTCCCGAGCAACCGAGAGTTTTTCGATGACTTTTCGATGGCGGCTCAAAACCTGGCCACCTGCGTGGACCGGCTGAAGGAAGTGCTCGCCGACACTGCTCTGGCCGAACAGCGCCACGTCGCGGTGAAACAAGCCGAAAGGTCTGGTGACGAGTTCACTTCCAGGATCCTCACGCGGCTCGATTCCACTTTGTTACCCCTTTCGACCCCGAGGACATCCAAAGGCTGGCCGAGGCGATCGACGATGTGGTTGACGACATCTACCACGTGTCAGAGTTGGTCGTGCTCACGCACATCACGGACCTCATCCCCGAAGTAGTCGAACAGGTGAGAGTCCTCGCCAACATGGCCCCCAAGATCGTTGAGCTGTTCGATCGATTCGAGGACATGCGGGGCGTGCGCCCAATTATCGCTGAGCTCGAGGAGCTCGAGAGGGAAGGCAATCGAATCTACCGCAAAACCATAGCCCGGCTCTTCTCCGGCGATATGAAGGCCCTGGACGTGATCCGGTGGAAAGACATCAGCGCCTCTTTGGAGGAGGTTCTCGACGGGGTCGAGGATATGACCCAGATCGTGACCACGATCGTCGTCAAGCAGGCATAGTAAGGGCCCCGATCATGACCATTGGGGCGATCATTGTCGTCGCGTTGGCCTTGGCATTCGACTTCACCAATGGCTTCCACGACGCCGCCAACTCGATCGCCACCGTGGTATCCACGCGGGTCCTGTCGCCCCGGTATGCGGTGATCTGGGCGGCCTTTTTCAACTTCATCGCCTTTCTCGTATTCAAGACACATGTTGCCAACACCATCGCCAAAGGCGTGGTAGAGCAAAACGTTCTTACCGAGGGGGTGATCTTTTCGGGCCTGGTAGGAGCGATCGGATGGAACTTGATCACCTTCTGGCTGGGATTACCGACCAGCTCCTCTCACGCCCTGGTTGGGGGGATCGCCGGGGCCGCCGTTGCCCGTGACGGTATGAGCGTGCTTGTCTCCGATGGGCTGAAGACCATCGGCGCTTTCATCGTGCTCTCTCCCCTCATCGGGTTGGCCCTCGGGCTGATACTGACCGTGGCCATCCAATGGACCTTCCACCGATGGAGCGACATCGACAAGCTCAACAAGGGCTTCCGCCGCGCCCAGCTTGGTTCGGCGGCCGCTTTCAGCCTCGGCCACGGAGGCAACGACGCCCAAAAGACAATGGGAATCATTCTGGCGGTCCTAATCGCCGCTGGCGTGCTGGCCCCGGAGGCAGATGTTCCACTCTGGGTTGTCCTGGCGGCGCACACCGCCATCGGTCTCGGAACCCTATTTGGTGGTTGGCGGATTGTGAAGACGATGGGCTTCAAGCTCACCAAGCTGCAACCGCACGGAGGGGTGGCGGCCGAGACCGGAGCCGCCGCCACCCTCTTTTTCGCTTCGGCCTACGGGATCCCGGTGTCCACCACGCACACGATCTCGGGGGCCATCATTGGCGTCGGGGCGGGCCGTCGGATGTCGGCGGTGCGGTGGCGAGTGGCCCGCCGGGTGGTGTGGGCATGGATTCTCACAATCCCGTGCGCGGCTCTCATCGCTGGGGTATCCTCTCTGGTAGTGGGAGGGCTGGCATGACCGATCGTCGGGCGTACTTTTTCCTGGGGACCGCGGTGGCCGTCGCCGCTACTTATCCGCTGATTCCCAACGAATTCCGCTGGGCAAGCGCCGCGGTGGCGGCAATATATCTGGCCTTGGCGGCGTTGTTCGCCGCTGCCAACCTCTCAGCCAATCGCATTGCCCGAAAGAACGGCCACCACTAACGGGGTTAGAGGTAGCTGGGTGTGGCACCAGCATGCGGCGGGCGGAGTGATGTGACGTGTTGAAGGTGAAGCCGACCAAAGCCATCGGTTCCGCGAGTTGATGTGCTTTCAGTGGTGAGCAGTCAGACCGTGTACGTTCGTCACGGCGCGAAGGTGTCGATCATCAGCCGGACGTCGGGGCCGAGCGGGTACAGGATCGGGCACGAGCATCCGCTGGCGACGTACTCGGCGACCTTCTCCCGGCACTCGGCCGGCGTCCCGGCGGCACAGATCATCTGCACGACATCGTCGGGGACCAGCCGGGAGGCTTTCCTCAGTTGTTCGGGAGTGGCGGGCCAGGTGAGTATCCGGGAGATCTCTTCCAGCAAACTCTCGCCGACCCCCGAAGCCTTCATGATGTGGGGCTGCTGGCCGAGGTACTGGGTTACGAGCAGCCGGGCGGCATCGATGGCGACCGTTCGATCGGTGTCCATCGAGCAGACGATGAGTTGGGGCCGGTCGATCTGATCAATCGACCTGCCGGTCCGCCGGGCTCCGATTTCGAGGTGTTCGATCGCCCGGTGGTTGTAAGCCGGCGAGACCAGGTAGTTGAGGACCACGCCATCGGCGATTTCGCCGGTTAGCTCCATCATCTGCATCCCGGTGGCGCCGATGAAGATGGGCACGTCTTTGGCTCGCCGCTCTTGATACATGTAGTCGAGTTCCACGCCATCGAGATGGACGTGTTCGCCGTGGAAGGTGACCATTTCCGAGGCAAGCAGTGATCGGACGACCGTGACGATCTCTCGCATCGCCGTCAACGGCTTTCGTCGCTCGATGCCAACCTTGGCGGCGAGGGGGTCCCACCAGGCCCCGATGCCTAAGAGAATCCGTCCCGGGGCGAGGTCGTCCAGGGTGGCGAAAGTCGAGGCAAGTCGGGCGGGGTTTCGGGACCAGATGTCGACCACTCCCGCCCCCACTTTGATCCGGGAGGAGGTGGCGGCGAAGGCCGCCATCGAGATGGTGGCGTCGCGGACCAGGCGGGAGTCGGCCTGCCAGACGGCCTCAAATCCTTTGGCCTCGGCGTAACGGACATGCTCGACCCCCGCGGCGATCGAGTGCGCATCCTGCAGGTAGAGGGCGACTCGGTTCACAACAGCCGCCCTTCTATCACCCTGAAGAGCCTGATTCCACCCTCGGTGTCGAAAGTGTCAGTCCTCGGGGATGGGCTCGATCATGATGCACTCGCCGGGGCACTCTTCGGCCGACTCGAGGGTGTCCTCAATCAGGTGATCGGGAACCCGGGCCAAACCGCGGGCACCGTCGGGACCGTGACCGGTCCCCTCCTTCCCGTCGTAGACGATGGTTTCACCGAAGTGTTTAGCTTCCTCTTTCACCACCCACAGGCCGTCGTCCCGGCCGACGAAGACGTCGGGGGTGATCTCCTCACAGATTCCATCACCCGTACACAGGTCCTGGTCTATCCATACGCGAAGCTTGGTGGCACTAGCCATATCGCCTACGGTACAGCCG
The DNA here is from genome assembly GCA_052390035.1 of Actinomycetota bacterium. GTDB lineage: Bacteria > Actinomycetota > Acidimicrobiia > Spongiisociales > ZC4RG35 > JBQTHI01. The sequence goes on from JBQTHI010000034.1 coordinate 15,160, forward strand.
AAGCGGTTTATCGCAAACCATCGGGCTCGTTTGTGGGACCGAAAGCGCTATTCGGTGGGCTCGCTGGTCTTCGCCATGGCCAGCACCTGCTCTTTGGTCGTTTCCATGTTGTGAATCAGCCGGCCGTGGTCCTGGGTGGCCTTGATCACTTCCTCCTCGTAGCCCATGGCTTCCCATCCACAGACACAGGTGACGATAAGAACCGGGGCGCTCGTCATTTGATCTGTTCAAAGGTAGCCGGAACATAGGTCGCTAGAGCCTGCTGCCAGCCAGCATCGAGGGCGGAACGAACGACTTCATCCTCTCTGACCAGCCATGCCAGATGGCGAAGGGCGTGGTATAGGACCTGATCGGAGTCGATTCGCTCCGGTGCCGAGTCCGATTCCCCCCGGGCGAGCTCGGTTGGAACGATTGGCAGGAGTTCCAGGTTGGGCTCGAGGTCGACGACCCCGATGAAGGTCAGCACCACTGCCGACGACTCCCATCGCCAGGAGGTTGAGTGGAGCACCTTCAAGCCGGGGATGACTCGGGTCATCACCGCCCGCAATTCGTCCATCGGATGGTGGAGGCCATGAAGCTCGATCTCCCAGGGCCGAGGGCCTTCTGGCCCGGTCAGCACCAACCGGTCACCATCGAGAGCTACCACAAACACCTCCCCCCGGACCGGGCCTTCGATGTCGAAAGGCAAAGACACCGCAGTCGTCTACTCCTGAACGGTTACAGGCGCCAAACCCGGTTAGTTTGTACGGTGTGAGCGCCTACCGGCCGGTGAACAAGGTTCGTTTCGTCACCGCCACGACACTTTTTGACGGCCACGATGCCGCCATCAACATCTTTCGGCGGATGTTGCAGGCCTCGGGGGCGGAGGTCATCCACTTGGGACACAACCGTTCCGGTCTGGAAATCGTCGAGACCGCCGTCGATGAGGACGTGCAGGCGATCGCAGTCACCAGTTACCAGGGGGGCCATCTGGAGTTCTTCCGCTATCTGCGGGACCTGTTGGTCGAGCGTGACTGTGGTCACGTCCGCATCTTCGGCGGCGGCGGGGGGACGATCCTTCCCTCCGAGGGCCGCCAGCTGATGGACTACGGAGTGGCCCGCATCTATTCACCGGATGACGGGCGAGCGATGGGATTGCAGGGGATGGTCGACGACATGCTCGCCACCGCCGACTTTCCCACCGGGGTGCTCGATGGCGTCGAGGTCGAAAGGGTAACGGCGAGCAACCATCGGCTCATCGGACAGCTCATCTCGGCCGCCGAGAACTGGCCGGACAAATACGCCGACCGGTTCGATGATCTAGCGGCGAGCACCGCCGCGATGAAAATTCCGGTGATCGGTGTCACCGGGACCGGGGGGTCCGGGAAGTCATCGTTGGTCGACGAAATGGTCCGCCGGTTCTTGCTCGACTTCCCCGAAAAGGGCATCGCGGTCCTGTCGGTCGACCCGACGAAACGCCGGACCGGAGGAGCACTGCTGGGTGATCGGATTCGGATGAACTCGATTCCCCACCACCGTGCCTACATGCGATCAATGGCGACCCGTCAGGCCAACGTCGCCATCTCCGAGGCGGTCACCACCGCCATCAACATCATCAAAGCGGCCGGCTTTGACTTGATCTTGCTGGAGACCTCGGGCATCGGTCAATCCGACACCGAAGTCATCGAGCACAGCGACCTCTCGGTCTACGTGATGACTCCCGAATATGGGGCTGGCACCCAACTCGAAAAGATCGACATGCTCGACTTCGCCGATCTGGTGGTGATCAACAAGGCCGACAAGCAGGGGGCCGATGACGCCCTCCGAGACGTCCGCAAGCAGTACCGGCGAAACCGGGTCCAATTCGACGGCTCCGATGCCGACCTCCCGGTCTATGCGACCATCGCCTCGGATTTCAACGATCCCGGGACGAACCGGTTTTACCGGACCCTAATGAGGACGCTGACGGCCCGCAGCCAATCGGTTTTCGATTCGGACCTGGAGCTGCCGACCGCCGCCGAGGACAAGCGACACATCGTCCCTCCCCACCGACAGCGCTACCTGGCCGAGATAGCCGAAGAGGTTCGCCGCTACGACCAATGGACGGTCGCGCAGGCGGCGCAGGCCGAGGAACTTTACCGGCTCCGGGCCGCCATCGACCTTGAGGAGGTCGCCGAACGGGCGGCGGAAGTCAAAGGACGGATCGACCCGTCCAACCTGGCGTTGCTCGATGGCTGGGAGGCGAGGCTCGGCCGGTATCAGGGTGACGAGTTTGTTTTCACGGTGAGGGGCCGAGAGGTGACCGTCCCCAACGTTTTTGAGAGCCTCTCCCACACCCGTATACCCAAGGTGGCCGTGCCCACCTATCGCGGGTGGGGTGACCGTCTCCGCTGGGCGCTTCAAGAGAACCTGCCCGGGGAGTTCCCGTTCACCGCCGGGATCTACCCGTTCAAGCGGACGGAAGAGGATCCCACCCGGATGTTTGCCGGGGAGGGCCCGCCCGAACAGACCAACCACCGTTTTCACTACCTGGCGGCGGCAACTCCGGCCAAACGTCTATCGACCGCCTTCGACTCCGTCACCCTCTACGGCCACGACCCCGACCTGCGGCCCGACATTTACGGCAAGGTCGGAAACTCAGGGGTGTCGATCGCCACTATCGACGATGCCAAAAAGCTCTATTCCGGCTTCGACCTCAACGATCCGGCGACCTCGGTGTCGATGACCATCAACGGCCCTGCTCCGATCATCCTCGCCTTCTTCCTCAACGCCGCCATCGACCAGGCCTGCGAGAAACACATCACGGCCGAGGGATTGGAAACGGAGGTGAGCAAGAAGATCGCCGACCTCTACCGCGACCGGGTCCGGCCCCATTACCACGGGGAAGCGCCTTCGGGTAGCGACGGTCTCGGCTTGATGCTGCTCGGCGTCACGGGCGATCGGGTGCTGGACCGTTCCAAGTACGGGCGGATCAGGGAGGAGACACTTCGCCGGGTCCGAGGAACGGTTCAGGCCGACATCCTCAAGGAGGACCAGGCGCAGAACACCTGCATATTTTCGACCGAGTTCTCGCTGCGGATGATGGGGGACATCCAACAATATTTCGTCGACCATCAGGTCGACAACTTCTATTCGGTGTCGATTTCGGGTTATCACATGGCGGAGGCGGGTGCCAACCCCATCAGCCAACTCGCCTTCACCCTCGCCAATGGCTTCACCTTCATCGAGTATTACCTGGCCCGGGGGATGCACATCGATGACTTCGCCCCCAATCTGTCCTTCTTCTTCTCCAACGGGATCGATCCCGAATACGCCGTTATCGGCCGGGTGGCGCGCCGAATCTGGGCCAAGGCGATCAAACATCGATACGGCGGTAACGAGCGGAGCCAGAAGCTCAAATATCACATTCAGACCTCGGGTCGCTCGCTCCATGCCCAGGAGATCAGCTTCAACGACATCCGTACCACTCTGCAGGCGCTGTATGCGATTTACGACAACTGCAACAGCCTCCACACCAACGCTTACGACGAAGCCATCACCACCCCCACCGAGGAGTCGGTCCGCCGGGCGGTGGCGATCCAACTCATCATCAATCGCGAGCTTGGGCTGGCCAGAAACGAGAATCCGTTACAGGGCTCGTTCATCATCGAAGAGCTCACCGACTTGGTGGAGGAGGCGGTGCTCGTCGAGTTCGAGCGCATCTCCTCGCGGGGAGGGGTGCTCGGGGCGATGGAGCGGCAATACCAACGGACCCGGATCCAGGAGGAGTCGCTCTATTACGAGCGGAGGAAGGAGTCGGGGGAGTATCCGATCGTCGGGGTGAACACCTTTCTCTCCGCCGAGGGCTCCCCCTTTCAGGTTCCCAAGCAGCTCATCAGGTCGACCGAGGCGGATCGCGACCGGCAAATAGCCAACCTCGAGGCCTTCTGGGATCGCAACCGGGAGGCGGCTCCGATGGCGCTGACAACGCTGCAGAAGGCCGCCATCGACCAGTCCAACACGTTCGAGGTGCTGATGGAGACGGTCAAGGTGGCATCATTGGGCCAGATCGCCAGCGCCCTCTACGACGTCGGCGGGCAATACCGGCGCAACATGTAGGTCGAGGGCGGATGCGGCCGTGCCGAGCACCTTCATGAGGGGCGAAGGTTGGGCCCCGCGCCAAGAGCGCGGGTAGCTCCACGGGCTGGGAGGGGCTCGGCCCCATAGGGCTTGCCGCCCGTTACCGGCGTAATACACAGAGCTCTGCTGACATGCAGCGAGGCATTCCGGCAAGTACCGTGGAGACGCGGCCGTGGGGCCGCAACCCCTAAGGAGGAAAGTGAATGACGCGAAAGCGATGGTTAGCGCTCGTCGCCGTACTGGGCCTGGCCCTTGCGGCCTGTGGTACGACGGCGGCGACGACCACCACTGCCGCCCCGGCGCCGACGACAACGGCTCCCGCGGCCACCACCACCACTGAAGCTGCCCCGGAGTTCGAAGGTCTCAGTGTCGCCGCCGACAACTGTGACTACGGCGGCACCATCTTCGAAATCAAGGCCAACAGCCCGACCCAGGTGACCTTCTCGATGTGTAAGCCGGTACCGGCCTTCCCCGAGATCGTCGCCTTCACCTCATTCGGGATCCAGCCGGCCGAACACATCGAAGCGACGCGCGGCTCCCCGCTCGACAACCCGATCGGGACCGGTCCCTTTGTCCTCGATGCCTGGAACCGAGGCGACTCGATCGTCTTCCAGGCCAACCAGGACTACTGGGGTACCCCACCGGCGTTTCAGACCCTGGTCTTCCGATGGGCGACCGAATCGGCCGCACGCCTGCTCGAGCTGCAGTCGGGCAACGCCGACATAATCACCAACCTGGCCACGGCCGACATCCCGGCGGTTGAGGGTGATTCCAACTTGACGTTGCTTCCCGACCGGAACCCCAACGTCTTCTACCTGGGAATGTCCACCTTCCAACCTCCGTTTGACAATCCCGGGGTGCGGCAGGCGATCGCCCAGGCGATCGACCGGCAGCAGATTGTGGACGCCTTCTACCCGGAAGGTTCAGAGGTCGCTTCCCACTTCACCCCCTGCTCGATCTTGAACGGGTGCCAGGGAGAGGACTGGTACGCCTTCGATGCAGCCGCCGCAGCCAGCACCCTCTCCGAAGCCGGGGTAGAACCGTTCGACGTGACGCTTTACTACCGCGATGTATTCCGGGTTTACCTCCCCGAGCCGGGGGCGGTTGCCAACGAGATCGCACAGCAGCTCTCGGACAACCTCGGTCTGAATGTGTCGGTACAGGTGATCGAGTCGGGCGAGTTCATCGCCGAGTCGACCGCCGGCAACTACCCGCTGTACATGCTGGGATGGGGTGCGGACTATCCGCATGTCACCAACTTTCTCGACTTCCACTTCGGGGAGGCCAATCCGCAATTTGGCGCCACTTATCCCGACATCTTCAACAACTTGTTAGAGGCCGCCGCCATCGCCGATCCGGAGGCCTCCGCCCCGTTGTACGAGTCGGCCAACAACGCCATCAAAGCCAACGTGCCGATGGTTCCCATCGCACATGGTGCCTCCCTCGACGCTGCCCTCGCCAGCCTGGAAGGGGCGGTGACGCCGGTGTTCGGCGCCCCCCAGTTCGAGTTGATGAACCCGGGCAAGGACACGCTGGTGTTCGTCCAGAACGCCGAGCCGATCAGCCTGTACTGCGCCGACGAGACCGACGGCGAATCCCTGTCCGCCTGCCAGCAGGTGGTGGAACCGCTCCTCGGCTACGACCTCGAAGGTGGTGTCGTACCGAAGCTCGCCACCGACTGCGTGTCGAACGACGACGGCTCCATCTGGACCTGCCAGCTCCGGGAGGGGGTGAAGTTCCACGATGGCAGCGACTTCGACGCCAACGACGTGGTTGCCTCATGGGCGGCCGGGATCGACGCCGCCAACCCGCTCCATGTGGGCAACACCGGAGCCTTCGAGTACTACACGTACCTGTGGACCCAACTGATCAACGCCGAAAGTTGATCGGATGATCGGGAGGGGGAGCGGGAAACCGCTCCCCCTCCGCTTCAATGGTCACCTTCCTCCTCCGTCGCCTGATCTTCGCCATACCGGTGCTGCTCGGGATCGTGGTGGTGGTTTTCCTGTTGGTGCGGGCCATTCCGGGCGATCCGTGTCGGGCGATGCTGGGCGAACGGGCCACCCAGCAGGCCTGTGACGCTTTCAACGCCGCCAACGGCCTTGACCGGCCGGTACCCGTCCAGCTTGGGATCTATCTGGCCAAGCTTGTGCAGTTCGATCTGGGGGAATCGATCCGATTTTCCCGACCGGTCACCCAAATCCTGATCGAGCGGATGCCGATGACGATCGAGCTTTCGGCGGCGGCGTTATTGCTGGCGTTGCTGATCGGCGTTCCACTGGGAATCGTCGCGGCGATGCGGCACAACAGTGCCGCCGACGTCGGCACGATGGCTTTGGCAAACGTCGGGGTGTCAATGCCGGTCTTCTGGCTTGGCCTGATGCTCGCTTATCTGTTCGCCCTGGTGCTGAAAGACACGCCGTTCTCTTTGCCACCATCGGGACGGCTCACCGCCGGGGTGACCTCGGTCCCGTTCTGGGAGGTCTGGGGCCGGCACTTGGACACCGACAGTTTCTGGGCGCCGATCTCAGAGTTTTTCTCCAACTTCTTCATCGTCAACTCATTGATCACCGGCCAGTGGGACATCCTTTGGGACGCCATCCAACACTTGATCCTCCCAGCCGTGGCGCTCGCCACCATCCCGCTCTCGATCATCGCCCGCATCACCCGCTCCTCGCTGCTGGAGGTACTCGGCTCGGATTACGTGCGGACCGCCCGTTCCAAAGGGGCGCGCGAGCGAAGGGTGGTCGCCCGTCATGCACTCCGCAACGCCCTGCTCCCGGTCGTCACCATCGGCGGCCTCCAATTAGGGGCCCTGCTCGGGGGAGCGGTCCTCACCGAAAGTGTGTTCAGCCTGGCCGGGGTTGGTAAGGCTTTGGTGGAGGCGATCTTTTCCCGCGACTTCCCGGTGATCCAGGGCTTCACCGCGGTGGTGGCGCTCGGCTACGTCATCGTCAACTTGGGGGTCGACATCTCCTACGCCTACCTCGATCCTCGGATCCGTCTCGAATGATCGGGGCCCCTCGCCAGCGGGTCGCCGAGCTCGAGGCCCTGGCCGAAGAGGGCCGCTTCCTCGAAAAGCCTACCTCTGTATGGCGGACCTCCCTCAGGCGCTTGCTCCGGCGACGCACCGGTGTTACCGGACTGATCATCATCGGTTTCTGGGTGCTGGTGGCACTCTTCGCCCCCCTCATCGCCACCCACGACCCCGAACGCGGCCTCCTCGGCGAACCCGGGGTGACCCGTCGTGACCCGCCCTGTATCCATGTCTTGGGCTGCTCAGAGGAGCGCCCCCAACACCTGCTAGGTCTGGATGGAAATGCACGAGACGAGTTCTCCCGCATCGTCTACGGCTCCAGGGTCAGCCTGACCATCGGTATCACCACAGTTACCGCCGCCATCCTTGTCGGCGCGGTCCTGGGGGCGATTGCTGGGTATTGGGCGGGTTGGGTCGACAACATCATCATGCGGGTCATGGACGTCGTGCTTGGATTCCCGGCGTTGCTCCTCGCCATCGCAGTGGTGGCGGTGCTCGGTCCCGGGCTTACCAACGCTCTGCTGGCGATCGCCATCGTCACCATTCCCCAATACGCCCGGGTGATGAGGGCCTCGGTGCTACAGATCAAAGAGCTCGACTTTGTGGCCGCTTCCAAAGCGCTGGGAGCATCCAACTGGCGAATACTGCTGAGTCGGGTGATACCCAACGCCCTAACGCCGCTGGTGGTGTTGGGCACCCTCGGCATCGCCGGCGCCATCCTCGAAGCAGCCGGCCTCTCCTTCCTTGGCCTGGGAGCACAGCCCCCTACCCCCGAATGGGGGACCATGCTCGGCGAGGAGAGGAACCAGGTCTTCTCCGCGCCCCATCTGGTGTTCTTTCCTGGTCTCGCCATCATGCTGACCGTGCTGGGCTTCAACCTGCTCGGTGACGGTCTGCGCGACGCCCTCGACCCCAGACTGAACGAATGACCACGATCGATGCTCCCTTGCTCGACGTCAAACGGCTGAAGACCCACTTCTTCACCCGCGATGGAACCGTCAAGGCGGTCGATGAGGTGTCGTTTAGCGTCGATCGGGGCGAAGTGCTCGGATTGGTGGGCGAGTCGGGCTGCGGCAAGTCGATCACCTCCCTTTCCATCCTCCAGTTGGTCCCCTATCCGGGCAAGGTGGTAGCGGGGGAGGTGTGGTTCGACGGCCGCAACCTGCTCGAGCTCGACAAAGACCAGATGCCCAAGCTGCGAGGCAAGAGAATCGCCATGATCTTCCAGCAACCGCAGTCCTCCCTCAACCCGGTCTACCGGGCGGGCGAGCAGATCGGCGAAGCGATGGAGATCCATCTCGACCTGTCGGAGGAGGACGTCGACGCCCGGGTGCTCGAACTGCTCAAGGACGTCGGAATACCCGACCCGGCGCGGCGGGCGGAGTCTTACCCCCACGAACTGTCGGGTGGCATGGCCCAACGGGTCATGATCGCCATGGCGCTCGCAGCCGGACCCGAGTTGCTGATCGCCGACGAGCCCACCACCGCCCTCGATGTGACCATCCAGGCGCAGATCCTCGACGTGATTCGCCGCCTCAATCGCGACTTGGGCATGGGCGTGATCCTTATCACCCACGACCTCGGGGTGGTGGCGGAGATGGCCGACCGGGTGGCGGTGATGTACGCCGGTGAGATCGTCGAACTGTCCGACGTCCGTTCTCTCTTTAAGGACCCGAAGCACCCATACACCCAGGGCCTGATCGGATCGGTGCCCACTCTCGGCACCGTCAAACACGATTTGGACACCATTCCCGGAGTGGTCCCGACCCTGGTCGACCTGGCACCGGGTTGCCGGTTCGCCTCGCGGTGCAAAGCCAGGATCGAGCACAACCTGGAGATCTGCCTCCGGGTGAAACCCGAGTTGGCCGAGGTCGCTGATGGTCATCAGGTTCGCTGCTGGATCTATCACAACGAAGACGGGACTCTGAAAACGCCTGGCGCCGGAGGCGAGAGGCGGGAGGCGGGCGAGACGCCAAACGAGGTTTCGGGTGGCTGAGAAGCTGGTCGAGATCAAGGGCCTGACCAAGGACTTCCCGGTAAGAGGAGGCATCCTGCAACGCACCCAGGGCTGGGTGCGGGCGGTCTCCAACCTTGACCTCGACATCTACCGAGGAGAAACATTGGGGCTGGTCGGTGAATCGGGGTGCGGCAAGACCACGTTGGGGCGCATGCTCGTGCGGCTGCTCGAACCGACCTCGGGAAGCATCAACTTCGACGGAACCGACATCACCCACCTGCAGGGGCGCCAACTTTTCTCGATCCGTCGGCAGATGCAGATGATCTTCCAGGATCCGTTCAGCTCGCTAGATCCACGAGCACCGGTCGGCCACTCCATCGGCGAGGGGCTGCGGATTCACGGTGTCAAATCGGCCGACGAACGACACCAGCGAGTCACCGAAATGTTGGAGCTAGTCGGTCTCAAAGCCGAACATCGTTCCCGTTATCCACATGAGTTCTCGGGCGGGCAGCGCCAGCGGATCGGGATTGCCCGGGCGTTGATCCTCCGCCCCCGACTGGTGGTGGCCGATGAACCTGTCTCGGCGCTAGATGTGTCGGTCCAGGCTCAAGTCCTCAACCTGTTGACCGAGCTGCAGGACGAGCTCAACCTGACCATCCTGTTCGTGGCTCACAACCTGGCGGTGGTGGAGCACATCTCTGACCGGGTGGCGGTGATGTATCTGGGTCGGGTGGTAGAAATCACCGACCGGGACACGCTCTACCGTCACCCTCTCCACCCATACACCGAGGCGCTGCTCTCCGCCATTCCGCTTCCCGATCCCAATCGGACCCGGTCCCGGGTCATCCTCCAGGGAGAGATACCGTCGCCGCTTGATCCGCCACCCGGTTGCCACTTCCATCCGCGGTGCCCGATCTTCCGCGAGGGGCTATGCGAGCTCGACATGCCCGAACTCATGCCCGGACCCGACCGCCCCGACCATCAGGCGGCGTGTTTCCTCCGCACCGGCGATCGTGCGCTCACGGCTCGCTAGATCGGCCGACTAAAGGGGCAAAAGCCCGAACCCAGGGTTCCACCTAACGAAATCATTGGTTGGAGCCCCAGGTTCGGAGCAGTGCGGTTCAACCCTCACAACTTGGGGCCCCAGCTGACGAAATCATTGGCTGGAACCCAGGGTTCGTCGTTTGGTTACTCTCCCGCCATGCGAAGACGCCTCCAGAAGATCTTCGCGGCTCCATTCCTGCGTCGCATCGCCTTCCATGTGCGCAGGATCCACACGTCGATGGACAAGAGGTTCTACCGGTCGCTGATTCTCGGTCTGACGATCATCCTGGCAATGGCGGCAGCGGCGGTGACTCTCTTCGAGAAGGACCTGACCTTTGCCAGTTTCGGTCAATCGTTCTATTGGGCATTAACCACCGTCATCGGGCAGGGCGACTCGGGGTACGTTTCGTCGCCCGTGGGATGGGTGGTCAGCTGGCTTCTGAACCTGTTTGGGGTAGGGATTGTGGCTGCCGTAACAGGCGCCCTGGTTGGATTCGTAATCGATTTTCTGTTGAAGGAGGGTCAGGGAATGGGTGCAGCCGGCTTCAGCGATCACGTGGTGGTGTGCGGATGGAACGCCACCGCCCGCGATCTGATCGACGAACTCAAATCGGATGACTACGGCTCAGATGTGGTCCTGGTCGACCCGCAAGAGCGCAACCCGGCCGGGGAGTCGGTCTATTTCATCCGAGGTGACGGAGCCAACGAGGACGACCTCAAGCGGGCCGGGATCGACTGCGCCCGGGCAGCGATCGTCTGCCCCCGCGACGGATCCGATGACGCCGACATGCACTCAATTCTCACCATTCTGGCTATCGAAAGCATTGCGCCCGGGGTGAGGACCGTCGTTGAGGTGAACAACCCAAAACACGTCCCCCACTTCAAACGGGCCGATGTAGACGAGGTGCTTGTCACCTCCAAACTGGCCTCTCGCCTGCTGGCCCGAACTGCCCTCTATC
>JBQTHI010000035.1:0-8342 GCA_052390035.1 Actinomycetota bacterium
ATGGCGACAAACTAAACGAACGATGGCCCGGTTGGTAGTGCGAGTTTCTGGCCTGGATCCCTCCCGGGACCAAAGGCGACGAGGTCCGCCGCATCCGCCGCCATCCCCCCGAGGGTGGTGGGGGAGATCACGAACGGGATTAGCGCCAAGTCGGTCTGGGCGAGGTAGACGGGGAGGGCGGTCTGCGGCTTGTGAGCCAGCAGCGAGAAGGTGGCCGGCAGCTCGGGAACCGAGGCCGGGCGATCGCCGATCAATACAAGCCTCCTTCGGGAATAGAGTCTTTCTCCCAGCGCGGCTGGACATCTTCCGCCATAGCCCAAGAAACTTGATTGTTGATATGACTTCCGCCATCGAAGTGCTCGGCGAGCCCCACGACCGGGTGTTGACCAGAGAGGCGGTGGCTTTTGTCGCCGAGCTGGAGATGACGTTTCGAGCCCGCCGGGCGGCGTTGTTGAAGGACCGGATCGACCGCCAGGCCGCCCTTGATGAAGGTGCACGTCCCGGGTTCCTACCGCAAACCGCCCCGATCAGGCAGGACAACTGGACCGTGGACCCGGTACCTGCCGACCTTGTCGAACGCAAGGTCGAGATCACCGGACCGGTCGATGCCAAGATGATGATCAACGCGCTCAACTCGGGCGCATCGGTCTTCATGGCCGACTTTGAAGACGCCACGGCGCCCACCTGGGCCAACCTGATCGCCGGACAGGCCAACCTCATCGATGCCTATGGCGGAACTCTCAGCCTTGACACCCCCGACAAGACATACCGGCTCAATCGGGAGACGGCGACGGTGATGGTGCGGCCGCGTGGGTGGCACCTCGATGAGAAACATCTGCGCGTCGACGGGGTCCAAGTCTCCGGGTCGCTTTTCGACTTCGGCCTCTACCTGTTTCATGGGGGCCGGGCGGCGCTCGAAGCCGGAAGCGGCCCCTACCTCTATCTGCCCAAGCTGGAAAACCATCTCGAAGCCCGCCTCTGGAATGATGTTTTTCTTTATGCCCAGGAGCGACTTGGCATCCCGGCAGGCACGATCAAGGCCACGGTTCTCATCGAGACGATCCTGGCGGCCTTCGAGATGGATGAGATCCTCTACGAACTTCGCCACCACTCGGCGGGTCTCAACGCCGGGCGCTGGGACTACATCTTCTCGGTGATCAAGAAGTTCCGAAGCGATCGGCGGTTCATACTTCCCGCCCGGGCCCAGGTGACGATGACCGTGCCGTTCATGAAGGCCTACACGGAATTGCAGGTGGCCACCTGCCACCGCCGGGGCGCACACGCCATCGGGGGCATGGCGGCCTTTATCCCCAATAGGCGGGATAAAGCGGTCACCGAACGGGCCTTGGCCAAGGTGACCGAGGACAAGAACCGCGAAGCTGGCCAGGGTTGTGATGGCACCTGGGTAGCGCACCCCGATCTGGTGCCGGTCGCCCGGGCGTGTTTCGAGGCGGTGCTCGGCGAGAGGTCCAATCAGATCGATCGCCAGCGCCCCGATGTCTCCATCGTTTCCGAGGACCTCCTCAACTTCACGATCGAGGGCGGGAAGGTGACCGAGGGTGGCGTCCGGGCCAACCTGTCGGCCGGGATCCGCTACCTGGCGTCGTGGCTGCGGGGTACCGGTGCTGCCGCCATCGACAACCTCATGGAGGACGTCGCCACAGCCGAGATCTCGAGGAGCCAGATCTGGCAGTGGATCCACCATGAGGCGATGCTGGACGACGGCCGGCCGGTAACCGAGGGGCTGGTGCGTAGGCTGGCAGCCGAAGAAATGGGCCGCGCCGACGCCGATCTTTCCCGCGCCTGGGCTTTGTTCGAGACGGTGTCGCTTTCGTCTGACTTCACCGAGTTTCTGACCATTCCCGCCTACCGGCTAATCGACTGAGGAGACAGCAAGTGAACCGCCAGGCCGCCACCAACCGAATCGCCGAAGATTGGACGACCAACCCGCGCTGGGAGGGAATCCGGCGGGACTACTCGGCAGCTGACGTGGTGTCGTTGCAGGGGTCGCTCCGCGAAGAGCACACCCTCGCCAAGGCAATGGCCGAGAGGCTCTGGGGTGAACTGCATAGCGGCGGATACCTCAATGCCCTCGGCGCCTTATCCGGCGGCCAGGCGGTGCAGATGGTCAAGGCGGGCCTGAGAGCCATCTACCTGTCCGGATGGCAGGTGGCCGGTGAAGCCAACCTCGCCGAACAGGTCTACCCCGACCAGTCGCTCTACCCGGCCAACTCGGCACCGGCGTTGGTACGCCGCATCAACAACGCGCTGCGGCGGGCCGATCAAATCCACTGGTCGGAGGGCGATGAGGCAATCGACTGGTTCGTTCCCATCGTCGCCGACGCCGAGGCGGGATTCGGCGGCGCCCTCAACGTTTTCGAGCTGACCAGGGCGCTGATTGAGGCCGGCGCCGCCGGGGTCCATCTCGAGGATCAACTGGCGGCGGAGAAAAAATGTGGGCACATGGGGGGAAAGGTATTGGTGCCGACCGCCCAGCACATTCGAACCCTGCTCGCCGCCCGCCTCGCCGCCGACGTGCTGGATGTTCCTACCCTCATCGTCGCTCGCACCGATGCCAACGGGGCCAACCTGCTCACCTCCGATGTCGATTCCCGAGACCAGGAGTTCTGCACCGGAGAGCGGACCCCTGAGGGTTTCTTCCGGGTCCGGCCCGGGCTGGAACAGGCCATCAGCCGGGCGGTGAGCTACGCGCCCTACGCCGACTTGTTGTGGTGCGAGACTGCCCGCCCCGACCTGGTCGAGGCGTCGCGGTTCGCCCAGGCGGTCCACGCTCGTTTCCCTGACAAAATGCTGGCTTACAACTGCTCGCCTTCGTTCAACTGGAGGAGACACCTGAGCGAAGATGAGATCGCCGGATTCCAAAAAGAGTTGGGGGCGATGGGATATCGCTTCCAGTTCATCACGCTGGCGGGGTTCCATGCGATGAATGCCGGGATGTTCGAGTTGGCCCGTGGCTATGCGGCCGGCGGCATGCCTGCCTACGTCGAACTGCAGGAACGAGAATTCGCCATGGAAGGCGACGGCTACACCGCCACCCGGCACCAGCGGGAAGTGGGCGCCGGTTACTTCGATCGGGTGTCCGAAGTCATCAGCGGCGGGCATGCCTCAACCCTGGCGTTGAAAGGGTCGACGGAAGAGGAGCAGTTCTGACCTCGCCGAATGGGTGTAGGTTGTCACGGACATCGGATCTCTGGAGGTAAGGGCATGAACATCGTCCATGTCGTCGGGACCGGCACCATCGGGGAGCCTCTCATCGGTCTGCTCGCCGACCACAAGGCGGACTTTGGCATTGACGAGGTGACCTTTCACAAGAGGACGCCGCTGATCACCGAGCGGGGCAAGGTCAACGATCTCGTCCGCCGCGGAGCAGTCCTGGCGGTCGACGAGGACAAGCGGTCGACGTTTGAAGAACTCGGCCACACACCAAAGTGGGAGGCAAGGGAAGCCATCGAGCGATCGTCGGTGGTGATCGACTGCACCCCGGTGGGGAACGACAACAAGGAGGAGTTCTACGACAACGCCGTTCACCCGGTCGGCTTTATGGCCCAAGGCTCGGAGTACGGTTTCGGCAAGATGTATGCGCGGGGTATCAACGACTCCTCGCTGATGGCAGGCGAAGACCGCTTCCTCCACATTGTCTCCTGCAACACCCACAACATCGCAGTCCTGGTCAAGACCCTGGCGATGGATCCTGACGGAACCAGTCATCTCACCGATGGCCGATTCATCTGCATCCGCCGATCGAACGACATCTCCCAGGATTCGGGATTCAGCCCGTCCCCGACGGTGGAACGGCACAAGGAGCCAAGGTTCGGCACCCATCATGCCCGCGACGCGCACGGGCTGTTCCAGACCCTTGGCTACGACCTCAACCTGTATTCGTCGGCCCTGAAACTCAACAGCCAATATATGCACGCCATCCACTTTTCCCTGACACTCGATCGGGAGATCAGCCTGACCGACGCCAAGGAGATGCTCGCAACCAATAAGAGGGTCGCCATCACCTACAAGAAGTCGGCCAATTCGGTGTTTTCCTTCGGCCGGGATCACGGCTATTTCGGGAGGATCCTCTCCCAGACGGTGGTGGCCATCGACACCATGGCGGTGCGAAACGGCAATGAGTTGGTCGGGTTCTGCTTCACGCCCCAGGACGGCAACCCGCTGCTGTCTACCTTGGCGGCCACTCTGTGGTACCTCCACCCCGACGAGGTCGACAGCCGGATCGACATCCTCCGCCCGTATCTGTTCCAGGAGGTTTAGACCTCTTTGGACGGCCAAATTCAGCGTCAGGCCGTGACTGCGGCCGAAAGGGCCATCGAAGCCCTCGGGCGGGGTGATGCTGTTACGGCCCGATCGGCGGTGGCGATGGCGGTGGAGAAAGACCAGGCCGGGTCGTTTGCCGCTCTCGCCGACGCCGTGCATCTGGCCGCCACCGAACTCGACCAAGAAGGCGCCTTGACCGGTCCCACCTGGGACACCCTGGCCGATGCGGTCGGTCCCGGCCCTCTCCAGGGCCTGGTCGAATCGGTCCGGTCGGCCTGATTCGTGTCCGACTACCACCTACATCTCCATCCGCACTTCGGCGATCGGGAGGGACCACCGCTGGGGGATTACCCGGAGGGGCTGATCGAGTCCTACGTCGAGGCGGCGGCCGGGCCGGGTGTGACGGAGCTGGGGTTCACCGAACATCTCTATCGCACGGCGGAGGGGATGGCGGTGCTTGGCCCGTTCTGGGAGTCGGAGACCCGAGAGGACTTGGCCGACCACACCCGGCGAATGGTGGCCGAAGACGCCGGGTTGTCACTCGATCGTTATGTGGAGGAGGTGGTGGCAGCCAGAGATCGCGGGCTCCCCGTCAGGCTGGGGCTGGAGGTCGACTTCTTCCCGACGACCATCGATCGGGTGCTCGAACTGCTGGCCGGCTACCCGTTCGACTTTCTGATTGGGTCCGTGCACTGGGTGGGGGGTTGGTCGATCGACTCCGCCGAGGTGGTCTATGAGTTCGAACGGCGCGGCGTCGATCTTGCCTGGGAGGATTATTTCAATTGGGTCACCGAACTCGCCGCCGCCGGGGTGGTGGACAGCCTCGCCCATGTCGACGTGTGCAAGAAGTTCGGAGTCCGACCCGAGACCGAACCGGTCCACCTCTACGACCTGGTTGTGACCGCCGCCGCCGCCAGCGGAACCGCAGTGGAGGTGTCAAGCCAGGGCCTGCGCAGGCCGGTCCAGGAGATTTACCCGTCACCCCGTTTCCTCCGGATGTTCTTCGAGGCCGGCGTTGACATCACCCTCGCCAGCGATGCCCACATCGCTCCCGATGCCGGCTTCGCCCACGAGCTCGTGGTAGAAGCGGCCAAGGCAGCGGGTTATCACGAGCACCTTCGCTTCGACCGCCGGCGCCGATACCTCGTCCCCCTAACCTGACCAGGGTGACGATCCACAGCGAGCACCCCTTCCTCCCTCCCGACGAAGCCCGGGATCGAACTCGCCAATTACGGGGCCGCCTGGCGGCGCCGGTCACCATCGTCACCGCCGGCGAAGACGGGATGACGGCGGCGGCGGTCCTGGTATTGGAAGGCGCTCCGCCTCGGATCGTTATCGCAGTTAGCGACATGGCCGACTTTCTCGAAGCCGTTAAGAAGACCGCGACGTTCGTGGTCCACGTGGCATCTGCCCAGCATCGCCAGCTCTCCGATCGATTCGCCGAGCTGTCACCTTCACCCGGCGGCCTGTTCGCCGGCTTGGAGACCATCCCAACGGACTGGGGGCCGCGTCTGGCCGGCTTCGACAACTGGGCAGGCTGCCGGGTGGAGACCACCATCCCGATCGGTTACCAGGTGCTGGTGGTCGGAGAGATCGAACACCTCGACATGGCTGACCTCTCCGACCCGCTCATCTATTTCCGCGGCCGCTACCGCGCTCTGGACTAGCCGATCGTCTTTTCGATCTCGCCGGGCACCACCACTCCGACGCTGCCAAAGGTCACGGTCACTTGGGCAGTACGGGTGACAATCCGCACCCCGGCCTCGGTGCGTAGCCTGTCGGTCTTGGCGGTGGCCAAGGCGTCCACCAGTACCTGCCCGATGGGAGACGGTCCGGACGATCCCCCGCAGTTATCGACAAGCGTATGACCACCCGCAAAAGTGGCGGTAGCGGTGGCCGACGACAGATTGTTGGCGACGGCCAAAACCGCAGGACCGGCGGCGTCCCATGTCTCGGTGACCGTGCAACCGCCGTTCATGGTCGTGCGAACCGCGAAAAGATCGAGCGTGACGTTCCCCGCTGGGTCCTCGGTCACCTCCAGGCTTCCGGTCACATCGACCCGGCTGATAGCCGCCGAGACCGTAGTGGTGGCCGGTGGTTTGGCGCTCGCCGCGGTGGCGAGCACCATCGCCAGCACCACACTCAATACCGATAACAACCTTCTGCCTGGCATTTCCTGACTCCTTATCCCTGGCAAACACCAGGCTAAAAACCAGTGACTAGGCGTCAAGGATCACTTTGCACTAGTCATTCTCGCTGACGGCGGGCGACCGTATCCTCTGGCTTCCTGATGGCCGCGCCCACCTTTTATCTCGCCACCCTTGGTTGCGCCAAGAACCAGGTCGATTCGGAGAAGGTCGAGATGATGCTCACCGAGGCCGGGTATGTGGCGGGAGAGTCGGCTGAAGAAGCCGATGTGGTGATGGTCAACACCTGTGCCTTCATCGAAGAGGCGCGTCGGGAGTCGGTGGAGACGATTCTCAGCCTTCAAGAGGAGAAGCGGCCCGAGGCGGCGATGGTCGTGATCGGCTGCATGGCGCAACGGTTTGGAGTGGAGGTGGAGCAAGCCCTGCCCGAGGTCAACGCCGTCTTAGGCCTCGATCGCTACTCCGATCTGGTCCCCACTCTGGACAGGCTTACGGGCTGGCGCCCCGTCGCCTTTCGTCGTCCGGCGATGGACATTCTTCATCAGATTCGACGGCCCACGCCAAACCTGCCTTACGCCTACGTAAAAGTGGCGGAGGGCTGCGACAAGCCCTGCAGCTTCTGTGCGATTCCCTTGATCAGAGGCAAACAGCGCTCGCGGCGGCCGGTCAACATCGCAGCAGAGATCGCCCAGCTGGCTGACGACGGAGTCACCGAAGTTGTGCTGGTCGCTCAGGACCTCGCAGCCTACGGCAGAGACATAGAGGCACCCGGTGGGCTGGTCGAACTGCTTCGCCTAGTCGACGGCATCGACGGTCTTCGCCGGCTTCGGCTCCTCTACTTGTACCCGCGGGAGATCAAACCGGAGTTGATCATCGAGGTGGCGCAGAACCCGAAGATCGCCTCATATTTCGACCTCTCCCTTCAGCACTCGGTAGAACGGCTGCTGCGCGCTATGAGGCGACCGGGCAACGGCGCTCGCCATCTCGACCTCATCGGCCAGATCAGGGTGGCTGATCCGGCTGCCGCCCTCCGGTCATCGTTCATCGTGGGATTCCCGGGCGAGACGGACGGTGATATCGAAGACTTGGCGAGTTTCCTCCAAGTGGCCCGACTCGACTGGGCTGGCTTTTTCCCTTACTCCGCCGAAGAAGGCACTCCGGCGGCATCGCTGTCGGGATGGCCCGATCCGGAGACGGTCGCCGAGCGGCACCGTTACCTATCCGAGATCCAGGAAAAGATCACGGCCGATGCCAATGCCGGGCAGATCGGGAGAACCCTTGAGGTTCTCGTGGACCAGGTCGAAGACGGCGTCCCGGTGGCCCGCTCCTATAGGGAGGCCCCCGAAATCGACGGGGTGATCAGTCTGGATACCGGGAGTCCGGGGGAGTGGTTGGAGGTGGAGATCCACTCCGCCTATGGGTCGGTTACCGAAGGCCGGGTGCTGACCGGCGCCCTTCGATGATCGTCGAGGTTGTGGCGGTTGGCACCGAATTGTTGCTCGGTCAGATCGTCAACGGCAACGCCGCCACCATCGGTGCACGCTTGGCCGAGCACGGGTTTGACGCCCACTTTCAGACGACGGTGGGTGACAATTTATCCCGCATCGGCGCCGCCATTCGCGCCGCTCTGTCCCGAGCCGACGCGGTCATCATCACCGGCGGGATCGGACCCACCGAGGATGATCTCACTCGTGAGGGGCTCGGCGAGGCCCTGGGACTTCCGATTCGACTGTCCGAAGAGTACGCCGGCTTTCTCCGCGCCAGGTTCGCCACCTGGGGGAGGGAAATGCCAGCCTCCAACCTCCGGCAGGCCGAATACCCGGCGGGAGCGGAGTTGCTGGCCAACCCCAAAGGGACCGCGCCGGGGCTGGCGCTCGAACACGATGGCAAGGCGATCTTTGTGCTGCCGGG
>JBQTHI010000036.1:0-9515 GCA_052390035.1 Actinomycetota bacterium
ACCGCAAAACGATCCCGTCGTCGGCCCAGATGACGTCGGGTTCGATCCCCAAGCTTGACCGCAAGCGGTGGCGGAGGGCTATGGCCCAGGGGGCATGAACCCGGGCGCCGAGCGGCGAGGTGATGGCCACCCGCCAATCACCGATCTCGTCACGAAACCGCTCAACTACCAGTGTCTGATCGGTGGGTACCAGGCCTACTGCCTCCTTTTGCTCGGCGATGTATGCGATGAGGTTGGAGGCCGCCAGCTCATCGAGGTGATATCGAGTGGTCAGCAAGTCGGCCGCCTCGGTCGGGTCGAGGCGTGATATCTCTCGCAGAAAGGCGCCGATCCGCCGGCCGGTGGCGATCGGCCGACCGATGGTGTCACCCTTCCAGAAGGGAAGCCGGGCCCCCGGTGCGCCGGGAGCGGGCACCACCTCTACCCGATCGGCCCCGATCTCGACGACCCGCCAGGTGGAGGCGCCTAACACGAAGGAGTCGCCCACCCTCGACTCGTAGACCATTTCCTCGTCGAGCTCGCCGACCCTGGCCCCGTCAGGAAGGGTGACCCGGAAGAGTCCACGATCCGGAATGGCGCCGGCATTGGCGACAACCAGCTGGCGGGCTCCGGGGCGTGACTGCACCGTGCCTGCCACCCGGTCCCAAACGACTCGGGGACGCAATTCGGCGAACCGATCGGAGGGATACCGACCGGCGAGCATGTCGAGTGTGGCATCGAAGATGTCCCGAGGAAGCTCGGCATATGGCCGGGCACGCCTCACCATCTCGAACAGGTCGTCGGCCTGGCGTGGCTCCTGAACGACGGCCGCCACCAGTTGCTGACTCAGCACGTCGAGCGGGTTGCGGGGAATGACCGTCGTCTCGATGTCCCCCGCGACCATCTGAGACCCGATCACGGTGGTAGTCAGGAGATCTCCCCGATATTTGGGGAACAGCCGCGCCCGCGCCTCGCCGCCCACCTGGTGGCCGGAGCGGCCGACCCGTTGCAAGCCGGAGGCAACCGAGGTGGGCGCCTCCACCTGGATCACCAGGTCGACCGATCCCATGTCGATACCCAGCTCCAGCGAGGAGGTGGCCACGACCGCCTTCAGCTCGCCCCTCTTGAGCGCGTCTTCGATGATGATCCGCTGCTCGCGGGCCACCGACCCGTGGTGGGCGCGGGAGATCTCTTCACCTGCCAGCCCATTGAGCTCGGCGCAGATCCGCTCGGCCAGCCGTCTCGAGTTGGCGAACACGATCGTTGTCCGGTGGCTCTGGATCAACTCGAGCAACCGCGGATAGATCGCCGGCCATATCGAACGGCTGGCGGCGGGGGATCCGTCATGTGGGTCGACGGACCCCGGCGCCGCCGGAGCCGTCATGTCTTCCACCGGGACTATCACGGCCAGGTCGAGGGGACGCGGACCGGGGGCGTCGGCGATAACCACCTCCCGGGGGACGAGGCGATCGTCGACGACGACGCCTCCGCCGAGGAACCCGGCGATCGTCTCGAGCGGCTTCTGGGTGGCCGAGAGCCCGATGCGTTGGGGTGGGTGCTCGCAGGCCTCCTCTAGTCGCTCGAGGGACAGGGCGAGATGGGCCCCACGTTTGGTACCGGCCACGGCGTGCACCTCGTTGACGATCACCCATGTGACCGGTGACAGCACCCGACGGGCTTCGGAGGTGAGCAGCAGGAAGAGTGACTCGGGAGTGGTGATGAGGATGTCGGGCGGGTGGCGAAGCATCGCCCGGCGATGTTCGGCGGGAGTGTCGCCGGTACGTAAGAAAGTGGTGAGAGAAGGGAGTGTCAGGCCATCGCTGCGGGCCGCGGCATGGCGGATACCGGCGAGGGGCGCTCGGAGGTTGCGGTCGACGTCGTAGGCGAGCGCTTTCATCGGGGAGATGTACAGGACTCGACAGCGCCTGGCGGCGGCGGGGGTGGGCTCGTGTAGTAACCGGTCGAGGACCCACAAGAAGGCGGCGAGGGTCTTCCCCGATCCCGTCGGGGCGTGAATCAGCGTGTGAGAGCCGCCGGCGATGGCTTCCCACCCCTTCTCCTGGGCTGAGGTTGGTCGGGGGAATGAGGCCTCGAACCAGGAGCGGCTCGCTGCATGAAACCGGTCGAGGGCGCCCATCGGCCCAGGGTAATTGAGGGCCGGGACACGAATTACCGCTGCTACACACTCCGGCTGGCCATTGCGCCTCTCATCACATCGGGCCGCCGCTGCAAGGTACCCATCGCTTCATGCCGGTTCTAGATCGCATCATGCCTTATTGGCCGTTAGGGCGGTTCGGGGATGACCACATAGGTGTGGCCGAGGGGACTGGTCCACACGTATACCCCGGGTTGGGGTTGGTGGAGTTTCCATCCGCCTTGGTCTTTGACCCGATGATCGTGGCGACATAACGGAGCCAGGTTGGGATCTTCGGTTTCCCCCCCTTGATGCCACGGCTGGTTGTGGTCGAGGTCGGATTGTTGCGTGGGTCTCCGACAGCCGGGGAACACACAGGTGGGGGTGAAAGCCATGATTCGTCTCCGCTGGGCCCGGCCGGGTCTTCGTCTCGTCGTCCCGGTCCACACCGGCCGGCCCCCCTCGGTGACGGTGACCTGCCACTGCCCCTCCCCGTGTTGGGCGATCTGGCGGCAGACGTCGGCGATCACCGGTCCCCATCCGGGGATCTCCCCCGGATTTGCGTCCAAACCGGCCAGAGTGGTGAGGTCGACCCGCAGATCGACCACCCCTCGCCTTCTCCCCGCCTCCCCTTTGACCGGGTTCCCTTCCAGCAGGTCCAACAGCAGGTCGGCCCGCAGCTGGTCGAGGGTTCTTTCCTCGTCCCGGGTTTTGGCCTGGCGGGCAAGATGGTCGAGCCGGTCGATGGCGGTGTTGGCCCGGTCGGCGGGGAGGGAAAGCCCCATCAGGTTGGCGGTGCCGTCGCTGTTGGCGGTCAACAACAGTCTCCGCCACTCCAACCCTTTCCGATAGCGGACCGAGGCGAGGTGGGGGTCGAGGCTGATCAGCAGTTTTCTGATCCGGGCGGCGATCTCCCCGGTGGTCCGGTTCCCCGCCCAATCCAAAACCCGGTCGACGACCCAGCCGGCCAGCTCTTCGGGGACGGTGTCCAAACCGGTGACGATCACCCGGGCCCGGGGAAGGTCGATCCTCCCCGTCCACAGCGCCTCCCACACGGCGGGGAACCTTTCCACCAGCATGAAGGCCAGGTCCAACTGGGATTCGGCGGCCCGGCGGGTCCAGCAGAGGGCGGCTCTGATCTCATCGGCCACAAACCCCTCCGATTCGGCGGTGCCGAAGGGCTGGTCATCCGCCGCGGCGATGGCGGTCATCACCGCCAACATTTCGGCCTGCAGATGGGAGACCTGGCGGGAAACGGCCTGCAACAACTGGACCAGGCTGTAACCGTCCAGTGTCGTCCGGTCCACCGCCGCCAACGCCTCTGCCAGTTCAGGGCCGGGCGGGATGGAGGCGAGCCGATTTGCCGCCGTCTCAGGTCGGGCCGGCCAGATCGGGCCATCCCTTACCATCTCGGTCGCTACCGGCACATCCACTCCTATTCGAACAACAGTTCGACTATACGGCAAGCCGCCGACAGAAACGTCCTGTCAATCGTTGCAACAGACCCACTTTTGTGGGGCATCGATCGGAGGTGCCGATGCAGGGGGTGAGGGAGCACGGATCTGCTGCCAGAGACGGCAGCCGGACCTCAAGTGACGATTCAGGTGGCCAACAGCTCCACATCGACCCCAATGAGTTCATAGGTCCTGAGGGCGCGCCGGTCAAGGGTGAGCAGGTTGCCATGGTGGTCGGCGACGATGCGCCCGATGAACGCGTCGTAAGTGGACCCGCCTGCGATGTTCTCTGCGCTACAGATGTCGATGATTTCGTTCATGAGTTTCTTCGATGCATACAGAGTCCGCTGCTTCCCAAAGAAGCCGATCACGAGCGTGGCGGCGGCATCGGCCGTCAGGCGGTACGGATATGGAAACCTCGTCAAGACCGAATACGTCTCCAGGAGAACCTGGCTGGGAATCCAAGCCGTCGCGGCGAGCGGTCGACACAGCTCATGGGACTCATGCCATCCAGCCAGGGCGGGAATCGCCACGCTGGAATCAACTGCATTCAACGTCTGACATTCTCGAGGGTCTCACGGACCAGGTCGGCGGAGAGAGGAGGTATCGCTTTTCTCGCCCTGGCCACCGTCCCTTCCGGGGTTTTAGCGAATTCGAAATCCAGTGGAGCGGGCGAGAGTTCGATCACTCCATCTCGTTCCACGATTTCGAGTTCCTCGCCGCCGCGCAGGCTCAGACGATCGCGAATGACCTTGGGTACCACGATACGGCCCGACCGATCAATGGCAGTTTTCATGGCATGAATTCTACCATGCGCCGTGGTATTTGCCCGCTTGCCGGCAGCCGCGGCCAAACAAGGTAAGGCCGTTAAACGACCGGTCAGGGCGGCCCGAACTCGGCGAGCCACCAGAAACTGATGTCGCCAACCGGGCCGTTGAGCTGGCGCCATCCGTCGGCTCCCGGCAGGGCCTGGCCGTGCGGGGCGATGAGGAGGTGGACCATTGCGGCCATTGGGTCGTCGAGTGGCGACCCGGTGATCGGTGCCTGGCCGAGGCGGATGTTGCCCTCGAAGCGAAGCGTGTCGCCGTCGGCGATCCGGCCGTCGAGCTGGTAGACCCCACCGCGAGCTGCCGCGCCCGGTGCGACGTCGTCGGCGTTGCACTCCCCGTCGGTGCACAGCGACGGGTAGTTGAACGTGATCAACCAGAGAGTGAATACCTCCGGCGCATCCGCCGCACCAGGGCTCACCGGCGGATGCGGCTCCGACCACTTTGGAGTGTTGTCTCCGGTCGGGTACTTGTAAGTCGCCGGTTGCGGCGTGGGCACCTGGACCTCGGCGGACAACCCGTCGTTCCGGTGAAGCAGCCGGGCACCGCCCGAGGCGAGCACCGGCTCGGCCCCTCCCTGGCCGCCGACGTCGGCGGTCTGCCAACCCCCGCTCCTATCGTCGCCCGTCACCGCCAGAGTTATCAGTACGGACGCGACGATCGCGCCAAGGACGGCCGCGCCCATGAGCATCCGCCCTGCGCGGCCGGCGATGGCGCCCTCGGCGTCGGGCATCCCGACATCAGACACACTGTTCATGCTGCTCATGATGGCCTCACAATGATGGGGTAGCTGTAACCCGCGGTTGGAAGGTTCGGATCGCCCCGCCAACAAACGATCGCAAACGGGGCTCCGGACACGACGGCGGCAATGCTCGTCCCCCCGCCGAGCTGTGCCCCCGACATCCCATGGATCGAGCCGAGCAACCGTGACGGCTGGGACGCGGTCGGCTCCTCTGCCACCACCTCGGCGGTGGTCGAGCCGATGGGGATCCGGCGGGCGGTGACAAAGGCGAATTCGGAGCTGGCGTTGGTGAGCTCGATCAGGACGACGGCGCCTCGCTCAACGGCGAGTTGGTCCCCCGAAGGCTCGGCCCCGAGGGTGGTGACGCCGTCGGCGACAATCCGGTCGACCGTGCAGGCGCCGTCGCTGACTGTCACCTCGACCGTCACGTCGGGCTCCTCCTGCCAGGCCGGCGGACGGGCGGCATGCGGCGACACCGAGATGTGGCCGCCCGCCAGCTCCCCTTCGAGGTTCCTCAACTCGCCGTCGACTGCGGTCAGGTGATCCCCCGACCGAGACAGCGCCACCGCGTCATCGGCGAGGCCGACGACAACGTCGCCGGCGGCGAGGTCCCCATCGAGGAAGGCGGCGATCGCCACCTCGACTGCGCGGTCGAACCGCTTGATCGTCGAGCTGAGAACAACGTTGCGCTGGGAGGCGGGGAGCGTGAGGTACTCGTCAGCGTCCGCCCCGATGCTCCACACCCGCCCCGGCCCGGTCCACTCGTTGGCGGCGCGGGTGACACCCGCACCCGCCTCGCCGGCATCATGGAGGATCACGTCGACGCCGTCGGCGTACATGGCGCGGGCGAGCTGGTAGACGAGGTCGTCGCTCGTCTCGGCGCGAACCACGGGATCGGCGACCGGACCGATGTACGTGGCAACCAGCGCGATCTCCGGGTCGATCCAGGCGGCGCCCTGCTCGAACCCGTTACGAGACCGCTCTGTGCGGAAGGTCTGATAGCCGCCGATGAACCCGACCTTGCCCGTTTCCGACGACAGCGCCGCCGCGGCCCCGGCGAGGAACGCGCTGTGTTCCACCTGGAAGTGGAGCTCGGTCAGGTTTGCTAGCTCGACTTTGATCGCGGCAGGGTCGATCGCAACCCAATGCACGTCGGGATACTCAGGGGCGACCTTGTTCAACGCCAGATCGAACTCACTGCCGACGACGACCAGGTCGGTGCCCGATTCGGCCAGCTGGCGCAGATCGCCCTCGACATCGACGAGCGGCTGGACGAGGTCGACCTCCACGTCGTGCTCTCGCTCGGCGACCCCGACGCCGGCGATCATCATGTCGGTGCTCCCGAGATCACCTTTGACGCCGTGGACGACGGCGATCGCCGACTTGTCGGCGAACAGCACGAGCCAGCCGACGAGTCCCACCACCAACGCAAGAGTGACCCCTCCGAGGCCCCACAGCCGCCGTTTGGCCGTTCGGTCGAGCTTCATCTCCCAGGCGACGCGCTGCTCCTCGGCGAGCCGCTCCGACTCGCGCTGGAGGATCGACGCGTCGAGGAACCGCTGTTCGGTCGTGCTTAGCCGTAGCGTGCTCACGGAGGCCCACTGTGCGAAGTCGGCAAGTCGCTGCCCCGAGAGCAGGTAGCCGGGCTCACAGGCCGATGCCTCCCACTCCTTCAGGGCAGTCGACAGCCTGGCGCGGGTGAGGACGTCCTGGCGTCCGTCCTCGATCCATCGCCGCAGTCTCGGCCATTGGTCGAGTAGTGCTTCATGGGCGACCTCGACGGTGGGCGAGCCGGTGACCGGGTCGCGGTCGAGGGTCAGCAGCCGGTGAGCGGTGAAGCGGTCGAGCACGGTCTGGAGGGCCACGAGATCGGTGGAGATCGTCGCGATCTCGCCGGCAGCCACACGGCGCCGCCCCCAGGAGCCGTGTTCGACGATGGTCACCAGTCTGAGGAAGAGCTGCTTAGTGGCATCGCGCTCGTCTGCGGCGAGAGCCAGGAAAAGATCTTCGGCACGCCGTGCGATGGCGCCGCTGACGCCTCCCATCTCGTGGTACGCGTCGAGCGTCAGCAGGGTCCCGTCGCGCCGTTCGAAGAGCTCGGTTAGCGCGTACTGGAACAAGGGGAGGCCGCCGGCCTGGCCGGCGACCTCGCCAAGGAGCTCTATGAGGAGTGCCGGCTCAAGCGACGTGCCCGCCCGTGCCGCCGGCTCTTCGGCGGCTGCTTCCAGCTCGTCGGGGGTGAGCGGAACAACGTTGGCGATGCCGTCGGCGAGCATCTGCGCGAACACCGGGTACTCGAGCGGCTGGCCGTAGAAGTCGGCGCGAAGGCCGATGGCCACGACGACGCGCCCGTGCGGATCGTCGATGGCGACCTCGAGGTTGCGGAAGAAGCGGTCGCGCTCGGACGGCGGGGCACCCAGCGTGAACAGCTCCTCGAACTGGTCGATGACGAGCAGGATCCGGCTGGACGACGCCGCGAGCAGCCGCAGGCACGCCCGGAGCAGACCTTCGTCGGGGTCGTCGAGCAGCGCGCCGAGAGCTTCGGGTGCGTCGAGCGTGGAGCGCAGCAGTGCCGCCTCGACCTCCCGGAAAGGGTGCGAGCCGGGGACCATCTGGGCGATAAGCCAGTCCTCGGAGCCCTGGACGGCTCCCTTGCGGATCGCCATGACGAGTCCGGCGTGCAGGACGCTCGACTTTCCCGAGCCGCTGGCACCGACGAGGGCCACCAGTCGGCCGCCGGCCGCGATCCGCCGGACGAGCGAGGCAACAAGTCGGTCACGTCCGAAGAACCGCTCGGCGTCGGCCTCGGTGAAGGCGCGCAACCCATTGAATGGGTTGACCACGCTGACCAGTTCTCCACGGTCGGTCGCCAGCGGTGCCAGCCGGGCGTCGTGGAGCAGCACCTGCTCCTCGATCCGGAGGAGCTCTGGCGACGGCTCGACACCCATCTCCTCGCCGATCACCCGCCGATGCCGCTCGAAGGCGCGCAACGCGTCGGCCTGACGGCCCGACCTGTAGAGGGCGATCATCAGCTGGCCGACGAAGCTCTCGCGGTAGGGGTGAGCGGCAACCAGCCGCTCCAACTCGCCGACCACCTCCCGATGGCGACCGGCGCGGATGTCGGCGTCGACGCGATCCTCGATCACCCCTAGACGCAGATCCTCCAGCCGCCCTGCATCGACGCGGGCGAAGTCGTCGTAGTCGAAATCCTCCAGCGCCCTCCCCCGCCAGAGATCGAGGGCGCGTTGGAGTTCGCGGCTGGCCAAAACAGGGTCGTCCCGCAGCATCTCGCGACCCGATCGAGCGAGATACTCGAACCGGTGGGCGTCGATCTGGTCGGGGTCCACAACGAGTTCGTAGCCGTGGTCGCGGGTGACGAGGACTCTGCTCTTGCCGCGTCCTTCGTGGCCGGGGTCGAGGATCGACCGCAGGCGGGAGATGTAGACCCAGAGCGTCCGCTCCTTGCCCAGCGGGTCGCCGGGCCAGACGTCCTCGAGGATCCGCTCGGTTGCCACGATCCGGTTGGCGTGCAGAAGGAAGATGGCGAGGAGGGCACGCTGCTGGCGGGGGCCGACATCGACTGGCACACCGTCTCTGAACACTTCGAGCGGTCCAAGGATCCTGTACTCCAAGGCGCCTCCGGCGAAACACTACTCCCACCACGCTGATCCGATCGACTTAATTCGGCCTTAACCGGCGCCGTCCCAGGTAACGCGGATCTGACTGACCCGCCGTGGCGAAGTCGGGGAGGTCTGACAGGACGCGTTAGCGCTCGTTCAACCCGATTAGGCGGTTGCTCAACCCAATTAGGCGCTCGTTCAACCCGTGCAGCGAGGGTGCTCAAAGCGGCTCGATCGAAAGGACCGAGCCCCGAGCGGGTGCCACCACAGTGGCACCGAGAAAGGAAGAGCCATGTTTCGCAAGCTCGCGCTGATCTCGGCCCTGCTGGTGCTGGCAGCCCTGGCTGCCGGGCCGGCCCTGGCCGACGGCGCCGTCCACCAGACGGTCGGGGCCTTCTGGCACGCCCAGCAGACCGTGTTCGGGAAGGCGGGTTCCGTCCCGGGGGCCTCGGCCAACCTGGTCCGCAACAACAACGGGATCCACTTCCAGGTGCAGACCGAGGGGCTGACCCCGGGGAACGCCTATACCCTGTGGTTGGTGGTGGTGAACAATCCCGGCGCCTGTGACCCCAAGCCCTGCACCGCCCCTGACATCCTCCTCGACCCGGCCACCGACTCCCAGGTGGCGTGGGCTGGCGGCCACGTCGCCGGCGGGTCGGGCCAGGGGACCTTCGCCGGGTCGGCCCGGGTGGGGCCGCTCTCCGGGTGGCTTCCCGGGGGCAGCCTCGGGGACCCCTTCGAGGCCGAGGTCCACGTCAT
>JBQTHI010000037.1:0-46320 GCA_052390035.1 Actinomycetota bacterium
GATCGGGATGGGAACGCTGAGCACCAGCGGGCCAGGGTAGTTCTGTGGGCGTTTCCGCACGGCCACCGGCGAAAACGCCCACAGACGTCCCCCCTTGTTTCACAGACCCGGGTTATTTAGCTCCACCCGGGCCCGGGGTAGGGATGGGCCCGGGCAGAGCTCGATTCAGCCGCTGCGAGCGGGTTCAGCCGCCGTGGCCGTGGCCGTTCCCGTTCCCGTTGCCGTTGCCGGCATGATCGGGCCGGCCCCCCCGTCCCGAACTCTCGGCATCGGGCTTCCCGGCGTGGTCGGGCTTGCCGCAGGACAATTCGTGTGACGTGAGATCTACCTCACCGGTGATGGTCGTCGACGTCACCGCCGGCACGGTTAAGGCCGTCGGGTCGGGGTGAACCGCCTGGTCACCTTGGCCATAGTCGGACTGCGCCATCACCCGGACCAGGCAGCCCACCCCACCTTTCACGCCTTGTTCCCGGAGATAGGTCTTGAGATCATGGACAAAGCTCGAAACCACCTGGCCGTGGTTGACGACACCGTTCTCGTTGGCCACTTCGACGGCACGAAGGTCACATTCACCACCGGTCGACCCGTAGTTGACGGTGGTGGTGCTGGTCACCCCGGCATAGGTGACGGGCGTTCCGCCTTGACCTAGTGAGGTCACGGTGCCGTCTACCCCGGTCTGGTACTGATAGGTACCGGCGGTGAGAGCGCAGTCGTAAGTTGCCTCTTCGGTCTCGTTGACACCCCAGACGATCACCTGGTTGTCCTCGTCATAACCTTCGGTGAAGATCACGTCGCCGACCAGGGCCAGCCCGGTTCCGGCGGCGAGGAGAACCGAGACGACACCTGCAAAAACTGCGAGCCTGGTGCGACGCATCATCCACTCCTTCGATCTGGCATCCGTCAATCTGCTTGCGTAAAGCAAGTCTCCCACGATACGTGGTCGTTACACACTCAGAGTGGTAATCGGCAGATCTTCGGCCGAAACTTGAGCCGTGGCTACAGCCCTTTTGGGTGCCAGACGGTCTTGGTCTCGGTGAAGGCGGCGATGAGATATGGCGACTGGCTGTCCTGGTATTTGTCGAGGCCGGTCAACCGCTTGACGTTGTGCACTGCTCCCTGTTCGATGCGGACCCGGAGGTCGGCGGGTGCCCCGGCGAGATCGACGGCGTTGACATCCATGTGATCGGCCAGCCACGGAGATAGCTCGGAGGTGCTGCCGGTCAAGACGTTTACCACCCCCGCAGGCACATCCGAGCTGACCAGGGCCTCTGCCAAAGTTATGGCCGGGAGTGGCTGTGGCTCGGAGGCGATGACCACCGTGGTGTTTCCGCTCACCATCGCCGGTGCCAACCTGGAGACCAGACCCAACAAGGAGGGGCGGGCGGGGGCGATGATCCCCACCACCCCGGTCGGCTCCGGTGTGGAGATGTTGAAAAACGGCCCCGCCACCGGATTGAGGTTGCCGTAGATCTGAACGAACTTGTCCGCCCATCCGGCATACCAAACCATCCGGTCGATCGAACGGGCCACCTCGCCCCGCGCTTTGGCTGGGCTCATGCCGTCCTGTCCCAGCTGCTCGGCAAAGGTGGCCGAGCGATCCTCAATCATCTCGGCGATCCGGTAGAGCACCTGGCCGCGGGTGTAACCGGTCTTAGCAGCCCAGCGGGGCTGGGCCGAACGGGCGGCGCGGACCGCCTCCCGCAGGTCCTTACGGGAGGCCTTGGCCACTCGCGCCATCACCTCGCCGTCCGAGTTCTTGGCCGGATAGGTGCGGCCCGACTCGGAGCGGGGAAACTCACCGTCGATATAGAGCTTGTAGGTCTTGCGGACGTCCAACCGGGTCACGAAAAGTTTGCCTTCAGATAGGGCAACAATCCGTGACGGCCGCCCTCCCGGCCGAAGCCCGACTCCTTGTAGCCACCGAACGGCGAGGCCGGGTCGAACTTGTTGTAGGTGTTGGCCCAGACCACGCCGGCCTGCAGATGATCCGCCATCCACAAGATCCTCGACCCCTTGGAGGTCCACACCCCGGCCGACAAGCCGTAGGGGGTGTTGTTGGCCTTCTCCACCGCCTCCTCTGGAGTACGAAAGCTCATGATCGAAAGCACCGGGCCAAAGATCTCCTCCTGAGCGATGCGGTGGCTCTGGGACACGCCGGTGAACAGGGTGGGGACGAACCAGAACCCGTTGCGGGGTAACTCGCAGGCCGGCTGGAAGATCTCCGCCCCCTCTGCCTGACCCGCCTCGACCAGCTCTTGGATCTTGGCCAATTGGTCGGCCGAGTTGATCGCACCGACGTCGGTGTTCTTGTCGAGTGGGTCACCAACCCGCAGGGTCGACAGGCGTCGCTTGAGCTTGGCGACAAAACGGTCGTGGATGTTCTCCTGCACGAAGAGGCGCGACCCGGCACAGCACACATGACCCTGGTTGAAGAAGATCCCGTTGATCACGCCTTCGATCGCCTGGTCGATGGGAGCGTCGTCGAAGATCACCTGGGCGGCCTTGCCACCCAGCTCGAGGGTAAGGCTCTTGCCGCTGCCGGCGAGGCGGTCACGGATCAACTTGCCGACGGCGGTCGATCCGGTGAAGGCCACCTTGTCGACGTCGCGGTGAGAAACCACCGCCGATCCAGTGGCGCCCGCCCCAGTGATGACGTTGATCACGCCTGGGGGCAGGCCCGACTCAGCGGCGAGACCGGCGAAGGCCAATGCCGACAAAGGGGTCGTCTCCGCCGGTTTGAGGACGACGGTGTTGCCGGCGGCGAGGGCCGGGGCCAGCTTCCAGGCCAGCATCAGCAGTGGGAAGTTCCAGGGGATGACCTGGCCTGCTACCCCGAGGGGTTTCGGATCGAGCCCTGGGAAGGCGTATTCGAGCTTGTCCGCCCACCCGGCGTAGTAGAAGAAATGGGCGGCGACCAAGGGCAGATCGACGTCGCGGGACTCCTTGATCGGCTTGCCACCGTCCATCGTCTCCAGCACCGCCAGCTCGCGGGAGCGCTCCTGGATCAGGCGGGCGATCCGGAACAGGTGCTTGGCCCGCTCGGCCCCCGGCATTGTCCCCCAACCGTTATCGAAGGCGGCGCGGGCCGCCTTAACCGCCCGGTCGACGTCTCGCTCGCCCCCCTCGGCTACCTCCGCCAAAGGCTCCTCGGTGGCCGGGTTGATGGTGGGAAAATATTTCCTCGAAATGGGGCTGCGAAATTCGCCGTCGATGAACAGCCCATACCGATTATCGAGGGTGACGATCTCCGGAGACTCCCGGGAGGAGGTGTACTCCCAATCGAGAGGCGCCGATGCCGGCTTCAGTTCAGCCCGGGTCATCCTCTCAATCCTTCGTGAAGTAGTCGCCGGACTGGTAGCGGCCGGTCTTCAGCCAGCGGATCTGCATCAATACGTCATTGAGCAGCGACGAGGCGCCGAACCGAAACCAATCGGGGGTCATCCATGCCGAGCCCAGAGTCTCGTTCAGCACCACGAGATATCGAATCGCCTCCTTGGCTGTCTTGATACCTCCGGCCGGTTTCATCCCCACCTGGACGCCGGTCGCCGAATGGAAGTCGGCGATGGCTTCGAACATCACCAGGCTGACCGGGAGTGTGGCGGCGGGCTGGATCTTTCCGGTCGAGGTCTTGATGAAGTCGGCGCCGGCCGCCATCGCCAGGAGCGACGCCCGGCGTACCTCGTCGAGAGTGCCGAGCTCACCGGTCTCGAGGATCACCTTCAGACCGACCCGATCCCCGCAAATCTCTTTTACCCGGCGGATCTCGTCGTAAACCTTGAAGTACTCCCCGGAGAGGAAGGCGCCGCGGTCGATCACCATGTCCACCTCGTCGGCACCTAGGGTCACCACCGACGCGGTTTCGGAGAGCTTGGCCTTGGTGTCTAATTGGCCTGAGGGGAAATACGTCGCGACGGCCGCCACCTTCACCGTCGAGCCCTCCACCGCCTGACGAGCGTACGGCACCATGGCCGGGTAGACACAAATCGCCGCCACCGACGGGACCGCCGGATCAACCGGATCCGGCCGAACCGCCTTGGCCGAGAGCTGGGCAATCTTGCCGGGGGTGTCCTTACCCTCCAGCGTGGTCAGATCCATCATCCGCACCGCCAGCAAGAGTGCCGCCATCTTTGAGTCTTTCTTGATGGAGCGGGTCGAAAGCGACGCCACTCGTTCCTCGACTCCGACCTGGTCCACACTTGGCACCGAGCGCAGCAGCGAGCCGAGACTCGTGTTTGTGATCCGAGCGGGAAGGATCGAGGTGCGCTCGGGCGCGGTGGTCAAGGCCATAGGGAGATGGTAGGTCCGCCGATGTTGCTTGGTAGAAGCGGGTAGTTGCTATCGGATCAGCATGGCAATCTCGGCGAGACTTTCCGGGTTGGCCGTCGCACCGGGGTTGGCCACCTGTTCCAAGTCTTCGCCCTGAAGCAACCTCTTCACCGGGAGCTCCATCTTCTTTCCCGAGACGGTGCGCGGCACCGAACCGATCGACAGGATCCGATCGGGGGCATGGCGGGGAGATAGCTGGGACCGCAACGCCCGGTTGATCTCCGCCTTCAGCTCTTCGGTCAGCTTTGCTCCCTCCGCCGGCACTACCAGCAGCACCAACTCTCCCTCTCCCGATTCGCCGGTCAAATGAACCACCAGGCTGTCGGCCACCCCCGGGATCGCCTCCACCACCGAGTAGAACTCGGCTGTTCCCATCCGTACCCCGCCACGGTTGAGGGTGGCGTCGGATCGCCCGGTGATGATGCAACTCCCCCGCTCGGTGAACTCCACCCAGTCGCCGTGCCGCCACACACCGGGGAAATGATCGAAGTAGGCCGAGCGATACGCCCTTCCGTCCGGGTCGTTCCAGAAGCCGACCGGCATCGAAGGCGCCGGCTCGGTGACGACCAGATCGCCCAACTCACCCACTATCGGGTTTCCGGCGGGGTCGAATGAGTCGACAGCCATCCCGAGACATCGACAACTGATCTCGCCCTCCCACACTGGTACGAGGGGGCTCGCCGCCACAAATGCGGTGCAAATGTCGGTCCCGCCGGAGGCCGAGGCAAGCTGCAGATCAGGAGACACGTGGTCGTAGACCCAGCGAAATCCTTCGGGGGGAAGGGGTGACCCGGTGGAGCCGAGACTCCGCAGCCTCGTCAGATCGAAGTGGCGGCCGGGGGACAGCCGAGCGCGCAGACAGGACATCAGGAAGCCGGCACTGGTCCCGAGCATCGTGAGGTCGAGGTCCGAGGCCATGCGCCACAACGTGTTGAGGTCCGGAAAACCGGGATCGCCGTCGAACAGCACCACGGTGGCGCCGACCAGCAGTCCTGACACGTTGTAATTCCACATCATCCATCCGGTGGTGGAGAACCAGCAGAACCGATCCGAAGGACCGAGGTCGTGGTGGAGGCCGAGAATCTTGAGATGTTCAAGGGTGATTCCGCCGTGGCCGTGGATGATCGGCTTGGGCAAACCGGTGGTTCCCGACGAGAAGAGGATGTACAACGGATGGTCAAACGGGACGGGCTCGAACCGCAACTCTGCCGGGGAGGCCAACAGCTGCTCCCAGCCGAATTCGGCCTCATCCAGGTCGGGATAGGCAATCGTGACGGTCGACATCAATGACGGCAGCTGACTTTGAATCTCGGCCAACTCGGAGCTTCGGTCGATTCGCCGTCCCCGGTGGCTGTAGCCGTTGACACAGAGCAGCACCTTTGGCTCGATCTGACGAAAACGATCCACGACGCTGCGAACGCCGAATTCGGGCGGACATGACGACCATATGGCACCGATAGAAGCGCAGGCGAGCATGGCGACCGCCGCCTCCGGAATGTTGGGCAGATATGCCACCACCCGATCGCCGCTCTCGACTCCGAGGGCTCGTAGCCCGCCAGCTGCACGAGCCACCTGATCGGCCAGCTCCCCGGCGGTGAGGGTGATATCACCCGATCGGGTCTGGGACCGACCGATCAACGCCACGCCTTCGATCGATGACAAGGCTTGTTCTGCATAATTGAGCTCCGCTCCCACGAACCAGCGGGCGCCTGGCAGCTGATGGGAATCAAGCAGGGTGGTCGGGGGGCTGCGGAAACGGACGTCGAAGTGATCGGCGAGGAGACCCCAGAAGGTGTCGAGTTGGTCGATCGACCATCGCCAGGCCTCTTCGTACGAGCCAAACGGTGTTCCCACCCGCTTAGAGATGTCGGTCAGAAATCGACCCATGCGGGTTCTGTCCCACGCATCCGGAGAAGGTGTCCACAACACCGGTGGGACGGCTGGCATGAAGAGACCATAGGCCCACTTTGGGGGGGTGGAGAGCGCTCGATGCTGCGAGGAAGTACCACCTGATCGGTACCCTGCGCCGATCGTGAGCCGCCACATCCTCGTCGCCGTCGGATGGCCCTACGCTTCCGGGCCCCTCCACCTCGGACATCTCGCGGGGGCCTACCTCCCGGCCGACATCTTCGCCCGTTACCACCGGATTGCCGGCAACCGGGTGCTGATGGTGTCGGGCTCCGACGGTCATGGCACCCCCATCACGGTCAAGGCCGACCAGGAGCATGTGAGCCCCCAGGAGATCGTCGACCGTTATCACCCCGAGATCCTCGGCTACTGGCGGGACCTTGGGATTTCCTTCGACCTCTTCACCACCACCCTCACCGACAACCATCGGGAGGTGACCTGGGACATCTTCCGGCGACACCGCGAGCTGGGCACGATCGTCGAGGGCACCTCCCTCCAGTTCTACGACCCGGACAATGAGCGCTTAATCCCCGACCGCTACGTCGAGGGCACCTGCCCCCACTGCGGCTACCTCAAGGCTCGGGGGGATCAATGCGACAAATGCGGGCGCACCCTCGACCCCACCGACCTGATCGACCCCCGCAGCATCCTCTCCGGCGCCACTCCTATCCAAAAGGAAACCCGGCATTGGTTCCTCCGGTTGGGCGCCTTCAGAGACCAACTCCGACCCTGGCTCGCGGAGAAGAGCGGCTGGCGCCGCCACGTGCGCAACTGGGCCCTGGGGATGATCGATGAAGGCCTTCCCGACCGGGCGATCACCCGCGACCTCACCTGGGGGGTCCCGATCCCCCCCGAGGCCGACATCCTCGGCGAGGGGAAGCGGATCTACGTCTGGTTCGAGGCGGTGATCGGATATCTGTCGGCGGCCAAGGAGTGGGCAGAGCTGCATGGAACCCCGGAGGCGTGGCGGGAATGGTGGCAACGCCCCGAGGCCGAGAGCTATTACTTCGTCGGGAAAGACAACATCCCCTTCCACACAGTTATCTGGCCGGCGATGCTCATGGGTTATGGCGGACATAACCTCCCCACCGACGTGCCGGCCAACCACTTCGTGACCTTCAAGGGAGCCAAAGCCTCGAAGTCGATGGGAGTGGGACGGTCCATCGGGTGGTATGCCGAGCGGCTCGAACCCGACGCCCTTCGCTACGCCGTCGCTTCGGTTTTGCCCGAGCAAAACGACACCGACCTAACCGATGAGGAGATCGTCCGCAGGATTAACGAGGAACTGGTCGCCACGTGGGGGAACCTGGTCAACCGGGTGCTGACCATCACCGCCCGAGACTTCGACGTGAGGGTGCCCGAGCCGGGTGACCTCACCCCTGAGGACAAAGAGGTGCTGGTGTCCGTCGACGCCGCCCTCGCCGAGGTGGGCGGGCTGATCGAGAGAGTCGAGCTTCGGGCGGGGCTGCGCCGGGCCATGGAGGCGGCGACTGGGGTGAACGTCTACCTCAACTCGACCGAGCCGTGGCGGCTGGTGAAGTCCGACCGGGCCCGGGCCGGGACCGTCCTCTGGACCGCCCTCCAGGCCATCTCCGGACTGAGGGTGGCCTTCGCCCCCTACCTGCCGTTCACGTCGGCTCGGCTGGGCCAGATGCTCGACCTCGGAGCGGAGGTCGGGAATTGGGGCCGTCCCGGCCTAACAGCCGGCGCCCGGCTCGGACACATTGCCCCTCTATTCACGAAGATTTCCGACGACATAATCGACACAAATGCTTAACGTTCGTAGCGATGATGGATGACATGGTCCGCCGCCCGCTGATCGTGCGGATCGTGCTGGTGATAGCCGGCACTGTATTGCTCCTTGGTGGAGTCATCGGTCTCCTTTTGCCGGTGGTACCCGGGTGGGTCATGATCATCCCCGGCCTCGCCATCCTCGCCACCGAGTTCGTCTGGGCTCGTCGCCTGCTCGATACGGCCAAGGCAAAAGCTTCCGACATCCGGTCCAAGGTCGCTCCCAAGAAGACCAACGCCGCGTAGGCGGCCCAGCCGCCCCAACCCAAGGACTCGCGCGCCCTGTTTGACACGTCCCTCGCCGACTTTGTATAGTCACTGAACTTTCCCAAACCGGGTGGTCTCAGGTGACGTCGAGCACTAACTACCGCGTTTCCCTACCTCCCTCGGGCAAGCCGGCGGCGGTCCGCCACCCCAAGGCCACCAAACACGACTCCCGGCGAAGCAATCTGCGGACCACACTGGAACTGGTTTCGCAAAGGGGAGCAACAAGCCGAGCCGAGATCTCCCGCCAGACCGGCCTCACTCGGGCGGCCGTATCGAGCCTGGTAGGTGAGCTGATCGACCAGGGCCTCCTTCGCGAGCTTGGCCAGGGGACCTCCGCAGGGGGAAAGCCTCCCACCTTGCTCGCCCTGAATGAGCGGGGTCGCGACATTGTTGCCCTTGATCTGGGCGACCGGCCATTCCGAGCCGCCCTGGTCGACCTCGGCGGGCGAATCCACGAACGAGCTTCCTCAGGGGTGCCGGGTGGTATGCCGACCGGTGATGCGGCTCGACGACAGGCGATCAAGTTGATCGGGTCTCTAATACAGCGGGCAGCAGCCCCGGTGCTCGGCATCGGCGTCGGCACTCCTGGAATTGTCGATGTGAATGGCCGAGCCGTGGAATCGGCCAACCTTGACTGGCACGGCCTCGATCTCGCCGCCGACCTCGAAAACAGGTTCGGAGTGCCGGTGTCGATGGCGAACGACGCTCAGGTCGCAGCCCTCGCCGAGCTCCGCCGCCGTCCCGACCATCGGCGCAATCTCCTCCTGGTCAAGCTTGGCTGGGGGGTAGGTGCCGGAGTAGTGATCAACGGCCTGCTTCACCGCGGTGACCATGCAGCCGCAGGCGAGATCGGTCACCTTCAGGTCGTGCCCGAAGGAGAGCCGTGCCGGTGCGGAAACCGGGGCTGCCTGGAAACAGTGGCGAGCGTGCCCGCCATCCTCCGCCGGCTGGGAGCCGATCCCGAGCGCCATGCCTGGGACGCGATCGCGCTGGCTGGGATGGCGGGCGACGAACCCGTGCAGCGGGCGCTTGTCGAGGCCGGCCGTCACCTGGGAGGCGTACTTGCCGGTGCGGTATCACTGCTCGACGTCACCACGGTGGTATTGGCGTCCGAGCTGCGAAACGCCGGTGACGTGCTGGTCGATCATGTGACGTCCGAGATACGCCGGCGGGCGCTCCCTACCACCGCCGAGCTGGTCCAGGTGGAGGCCACGCCTCTCGGGCCGGACCTGGTTCTCGCCGGGGCCGCCTCGGCTGTCCTCGCCGATCGTCTCGGGGTGATTCTTCGATGACGGTCACGGTCGGGATCGATATTGGCGGCACGTCGGTCCTGGCGATGGCGTTTGATGAGAGCGGAGCCACCGTAGGGCGCTCGGAAGTCCCTACCGGTACGGCCGGCGGAGCCAGCGTGGTGGATTCCGTCAAGCAAGCCTGGTCCGGCCTCGAGATGGCTGCCAAGGCCAGCAGCGCCGGAGTGGGTGTGCCGGGCCGGGTCGACCCGAGAACCGGCGACGTCCGCCTTGCCGTAAACCTAGGCATCGGCGCAGACCCCTATCCCCTTGGGACCGAGTTGCACCGGGCCTTCGGATTGCCGGTGGCGGTTGAGAACGACGTAAAGGCCGCTGCCCTGGGAGTGCACGAGTCTCTTCGATCCGAGGGTCAGGCGCCTAATAGCCTTGCCCTGGTCAATCTCGGAACGGGGATAGCTGCGGGGGTCGTGATCGATGGGGAGTTGTTCCGGGGCAGTCGCGGCATGGCTGGAGAAATCGGCCACACAGTCGTTGAACCAGGCGGAGAGGTGTGCCGGTGTGGTCAACGAGGCTGTCTCGAAACGGTTGTTGCCGGCCCCGCCATCGCCCGAGCCTGGCCCGAATCGGAGGGTTCGGCGCTGCCCCTGTTCGCCGCCGCGGCCGGCGGCGATGCCGAGGCGGCACCGGAAGCGGAGCGGATTTCTGGCTATATCGCTCGCGCCCTGCTTTGGCTGGCCGCCACATATGACGTCGAGAAGTTTTATTTGGGAGGTGGGGTGTCCCGGGCCGGAGCCCCATTTCTCCAGGCAGTCAGGGATCGCCTGTCGGCAACCGGACAACAGTCGAAGGTAGCCGCTGAGCTGCTTTCGCCCGATCAGGTGCTTCTGGCTCCCGATCAAGGGTGGGCCGGCCCTCGCGGCGCCGCCGTGCTCGCAGCTCGACATACGTTTCCCTGGCATGGTAAGAAAGAAGCGAAAGACCAAAGCAACAAAGGAGCGATATGAGATATCGAACCTGGTTAGTGGCGGTTGTGGTTCTGGGTCTGCTCGCCGCCGCCTGCGGCGGCGGCGGAGCCGCCACCACCGCCGAGGCACCAACCGAAACGACTGCCCCCCCCGGCGCCGAAACCACGGCAGGAGGGACCGAAACCACCGGCGCACCTGCCGGCCAAACCGGTTATGCCGAGTTGGACCAGGCAATGGCTGGAGCCTTCGACGGAACTACCGTCGAAGTATGGGCGCAATGGTTGCCCGAGTCCTCCGAGGCGGCCAACTTCACCTACACCCTGGAGCCGTTTACCGCGGCCACAGGGATAACCGTGAACTTCCAACCGACCCCGGACTACGAGACCGCGCTGCAGGTGGCGGTGGACGGCGGGAACGCCCCCGACCTCGCCCAGATTGCCCAGCCGGGCAAGATGCATCAGTACGCCGACGCTGGCTCCCTGGTCAGCCTCGACTTCTTGGACGCGGCCGACAAGTTGGGTGCGGAGATGGTGCCGGCCTTCTATGAGCTCGGGCAATACAACGGCTCCCTCTACGGTGTCTATTACAAGACCGATGTGAAGTCGATTGTCTGGTACCCGGTACAGGCCTTTGCCGATGCCGGCTATGCGGTGCCGGCCACCTGGGACGAGCTCATCGCGCTGAGCGATCAGATCGTCGCCGATGGGACCAACCCATGGTGCATTTCGATCGAAAGCCAGGAGGCCGATGGCTGGGTGGCCACCGACTGGATGGAGGACATCCTGCTTCGCTCGGCCCCTCCGGAGATCTACGACCAGTGGATCAGCCACGAGATCCCGTTCAACCACCCCGAGGTCCTCGAGGCCGCCGGCTATATGGGCCAGATCTGGTTTACCCCCGACTATGCCTACGGCGGTAACACTTACATCAACGCCACCTGGATCGGCGAGACCCAGGATCCGATGTTCGCCGAAGGCGGACCACAGTGCTGGATGCAGAAGCAGGCGGCTTGGATCGGTGGTTTCTGGGGTCCTAACCGCGATGCGCTGGCAGACGATCCGAACCTTCCGGCTGACCAATGGCCGATCAAGCCCGAGACCGACGTCGGTTTCTT
This sequence comes from Actinomycetota bacterium, assembly GCA_052390035.1. Classification (GTDB taxonomy): domain Bacteria; phylum Actinomycetota; class Acidimicrobiia; order Spongiisociales; family ZC4RG35; genus JBQTHI01. Next base: position 11,622 of record JBQTHI010000037.1, read on the forward strand.
CTACTTCCCTCCGATCGAAGAAGAGTTCGGCAAGCCAGTCCTGGGCGCCGCCGACATGTTCGTGATGTTCAACGATCGCCCGGAAGTGCGGGCATTGCTCGAATGGCTCGCCACCCCGGATGCCGCAGCCGGGTGGATCGAGAGAGGAGGTTTCCTCTCTCCGCTAACCACGGTGCCGGTTGATTGGTACACCTATCCCAACAACCAACTGGCCGGAATCGTTTCCGAGGCCACCACCCTCGGCTTCGACGCCTCCGACCTGATGCCGGCGGAGGTCGGGGTCGGCACCTTCTGGAGTGGGATGGTCGACTGGGTGGCCGCCAACGGAGAAGGCACCGACGCCATCTTCCAAGCCATCGAAGACAGCTGGCCCGTCACCTGAGATAACGAACGATTAGGGTCCCGGGGGGTTCATAACCCCGGGACCCAAATCCCATAGAGAGCACGGTGATGGAGGCCATCGAACGGGCGAGCCCGACTGAGAATGCTGGACTCAAGGCACTGCGGGCTTTGGGAGTAACCGTCATTGTTGGGCTGGCACTCTGGCTGGGGCTCAGGCTCCTTCGGGACCCCAACGTCTTCTCCAACCTAAGTCCCACGCTCTCCAAGCTGGCTCAGGCCCTGGTCGCCATCGTGCTGGGAGTCGGTGGGATATGGGCGCTGTTCTTCGCCGCCAATGCGATCGTCGAAGCGTTGCCGCGACCAGCGACCGCCTTCCTACGCCCTTATGTTTTTGTGATCCCGGCGGTGGCGGTGGTCGGTCTCTATCTCATCTACCCGACGATCGGCACCGTCATCGAGAGCTTCGCCGCGGTGCCGGAAGGGGCGAGCCCCCTATCCAACTACAGCGAGGCGTTTGCCAATCAGGAGGTCGTGCTCGCGCTACGCAACAACCTCATCTGGCTTCTGATTGCGCCGGCAGGTTCAGTGGTGATTGGCCTCGCCTTCGCCGCTTTGGTCGACCGGGTCAAGCGCGAGTCCCTGGCCAAGTCTTTTGTCTTCCTGCCGTTAGCCGTTTCGTTTGTCGGCGCCTCGGTGATCTGGAAGTTTGTCTATGCCTGGAAACCGCCCGGGCAGCCCCAGATAGGAGTCCTCAACTCAATCTGGGTGTGGGCCGGCCAGCTGGTCGTCAACTTCGGATGGGTCGAGGAGGTGGAGCCCATAGCCTGGCTCCAGATAGTCCCGTGGAACACCCTGGCCCTGATCGCCATAATGGTCTGGCTCCAAGTCGGGTTCGCCATGGTGGTGCTGTCGGCGGCGATCAAGGGGGTGCCCCGGGAGTTGACCGAAGCCGCCCGCATTGACGGAGCCAGCGAGCTGCAGAGTTTCTTCCGGGTGATGATTCCTTCAATTCGGGGATCGATCCTCACCGTATTCACGACCATCGCCATTGCCGTGCTAAAGGTCTTCGACATCATCTTCGTTACCACCGGTGGCAATTTCGACACTTCGGTGGTGGCAGTGCGGATGTATCAAGAGATGTTCAGATTCCGCAACTTCGGCCAGGCATCCACGATGGCGGTGATACTGCTGGTGGCGGTGGTTCCGATCATGGTGGTCAACATTCGTAACCTTCGGCGACAGGGAATCGGGACATGACCGCCCAGCCCGCCCGCCAAGTGGCCGAACCGACCGAAACCGGAGGCTGGCTGGTCAAGCTGAGCGTATTTCTGATCGTGGCGGCGTGGACCATCCCCAGCTTGGGATTACTGGTGAACTCCTTTCGGACCTCGGTCGACAGCAGCGAGACCGGGTGGTGGACCTCGCTCTTCAATCCGGTCGCAACCGAATGGACCCTCGACAACTACAACCGGGTGCTCACCTCCGGCGGCATGTTCGATGCCCTGATCAACAGCCTGATTGTCACCATCCCCTCCACGGTGATCCCGATCACACTTGCGGCGTTCGCTGCCTACGGTTTCGCTTGGATAAGGTTCCGCGGGCGAAGCCTCCTCTTCGGAGTGGTGGTCGGTCTTTTGGTGGTGCCTCTCCAGTTGTCGCTGGTGCCGCTGCTCAAGATCTATCAATCGGCCGAGCTCACCGGTAGCTTCCTTGGCATCTGGTTGGCGCACACCGGTTTTGGGCTGCCGCTGGCGGTTTTCCTCCTCTACAACTACATCTCCCAGCTGCCCAAGGACATCTTCGAGTCGGCGTTCATCGACGGGGCGAGCCCCTTCACCGCCTTCACCAGGTTGGTGCTGCCACTGTCGGTCCCGGCCCTGGCGTCATTTGCCATCATCCAGTTCCTCTGGGTGTGGAACGACTTCCTGGTGGCCCTGGTGTTCCTCGGTACCTCTTCGGATGTGGCAGTGCTCACCATCGAACTCGCCTCGATTGTCGGCTCTCGCGGTGAAGCGTTTCACCTCTTGACCGCCGCCGCTTTCGTGTCGATGCTGGTCCCGCTGATCGTCTTCCTTTCGCTTCAACGCTTCTTTGTGCGGGGTCTTTTGGCCGGCTCGGTCAAAGGCTGAGTCTTGGTTCCGGCGCCCTGCGCCATGGTCGCCTTCCAAGGCACCGTGGTCGATGAAGCCGTCTCCGCGCTCGTCGCTGACCGTCGGGTAGCCGGCGTCACCCTGTACGGCTCGCTCAACATCGAGACGGCGACCCAGACCCGCCTGCTCACGGGCGACCTCATTCGGGCGGGGCGGCGTCCCTTGCTGATCGGTATCGACCAAGAAGGTGGTCAGTTGGTCGGAGCAGGTCCGGAGACGACCGCCTTCGCCGGCAACATGGCCCTGGGCGCAATCCACGACGCCGACCTGGCGTATCGGGTGGGCAGAGCAATCGGAGCGGAGCTGCGTGCACTTGGGATCAATGTGAATTACGCGCCGGTGGCGGATGTCGCCTCGCGACCAGGGAATCCGTCGCTCGGGATCAGATCCTTCGGTGAGAGCCCACGGTCGGTCGCGATCTTGACCGCCGCCATGGTCGGCGGCTTGCAGTCGGCGGGGGTGGCGGCCACTCTCAAACATTTCCCCGGCAAAGGGGAGGCAGCGGTCGATCCCCACTACCAAATGCCGGTTCTTGACCTCGACCGGGAAAGACTGGAACAGGTGGAGTTCACCCCGTTTCGGGCCGGGATCGACGCCGGAGCACGCCTCATGATGGTTGGTCATTACGGGTTGCCGGCGATCACCGGCGACCGGGTGACGCCCGCCAGTGTCGCCCCGGCCGTACTGAGCGGGCTCATACGCCATGAGCTCGGCTTCAAAGGCGTGATCATTACCGATGCCCTCGACATGGGCGGATTCGGCTCATACCCGACCGAACGTCCGCTGGAGGCGGGCGCCGACCTCCTGCTGTTCGGCCCTGCGCAGGCCGGAAATCTGCCCGACTGGAAAGGTCCTGGCCCGTCATCATTCGAGGATCTGCTGGCGTGGTTGGAGTCTTTCCCCCAACCCGGCCTCGCCACCGTCGGCTCGGCCCAACATCGTCGGCTGGCCGAAGAGCTCGCTCGCCGCTCGATCACCTTGGTCAAGGACGACGCCGCCTTGCTCCCCCTCCGATTGAGTGTGGATCAGCGGCTCTTGGCGGTCATGCCCCGTCCGATCGACCTCACCCCGGCCGACACCTCGTCGTTGGTCAAACCGGGTCTCGCCGCCGCACTTCGCCAACGTCATCCGGCAACAACCGAGATCGTCGTCGACCACCGACCGAGCACCACACAAATCTCGGCCGTGAGGGCTGCATCGGACCACCATGACCTCACGGTGATCGGGACCATCGATGCCGGCGAGGAGCAGGGACATCTGGTATCCACGTTGGTAGGCAGCGGCAAGCCGGTCGTGGCGGTGGCGCTGCGCACCCCCTACGACCTACTCCAGTATCCGGCTGCTCCCACCTATGTGTGCACCTATGGAATTCATCCACCTTCGATGGAAGCCTTGGCCGCCGCCCTCTTCGGATGGGAAGAAGTCTCCGGCAGACTCCCGGTCTCGATACCCCAGGCCTATCCGTCCGGTCACGGCCTCAGCCAAAAGGCGGCTCGATGATCAGCCTCATCGCCGCGACCGTGCCAGGTTCGCATGGCCCGACCACTGTGACCTTCGACGGAGGATCGATCACTTCGGTGGGAGGCAGCGCCGCCGGTGAGAAGATCGACTGTTCCGGGCTTTTGGTTGCGCCCGGTCTGATCGATCTCCAGACCAACGGTGCCTATGGAGCGGACTTCACCACCGATCCGTCAACCCTTTGGTCGGTGGGACGTCGGTTGCCGGAGCGGGGAGTGACGGCTTTCCTGCCGACCATCATCACCTCCCCGCCGGGGCAGATCGAGGCGGCCATTGAGGCCCTCGATGCCCGACCCTCCGGATACCGCGGCGCCGAGCCGCTCGGTCTTCACCTCGAGGGCCCGATGTTGTCACCCGGCAAACCCGGTGTGCATGACCCGGCTCTGCTCCGTTTGCCATCGATCGAACTGATCGATGGCTGGACTCCCGAAAATGGCGTGGCCCTGGTGACGCTGGCGCCGGAGCTTCCCGGGGCCGAGCAGGTGGTCAAGACCCTCGTGGGTGGAGGGGTGGTGGTAGCGGCCGGGCACAGCGCCGCCGATTACGAGGAGGCGGTGGCCGGCTTCGGTTGGGGAATCACCGCCATAACTCATCTCTTCAACGCCATGGAGCCGTTCCGCCACCGCGCCCCCGGCTTGGTTGGTGCCGCCTTCGACTCGGACGTGGTGGCCGGGATCATCTGTGACGGGGTCCACGTACATCCGGCGGCGGTGAGGGTCGCCTGGCGGGTGCTGGGACCCGACCACGTTGCCCTCGTTACCGATTCGATGGCTGCAACCGGTCTCCAGGACGGGACCTATCAACTGGGCGGCGCCAGTATCTCCGTCCGTGATGGCAGGGCAGAAGATTCTTCGCACAGGCTGGCTGGCAGCACTCTCACCCTTGACCAGGCGGTCCGCAACTTGATCACTCTCACCGGATGCTCCCCCGCCGAGGCTTTGGCGGCTGCGTCCACCGTGCCTGCCCGGCTCCTCCGGCTAGAAGATCGGGGAGCCATCAAACCCGGAGCGAGGGCCGACCTGGTTCTGTTCGACCGGGCGATGGAATTGGCCGCCACCATCGTTGCCGGCGAGTTTGTGTGGCGACGATGAGCCTCTGGGGGGAGATCGCCTCGCAACCCGAAGTTCTCACATCACTTGCCGCCCGGTACCGGTCGCAGGTGGACATGACCGTGCGCTGGCTATCAGACCGCCAGTTCGATCACGTCATGATCGCCGCCCGGGGCACTTCGGACAACGCCGCCCGCTATGCCCAATACCTGTGGGGTGCCCGCAACCGCCTACACGTTTCGCTGGCCGCACCCTCTTTGTACGGGATCTACCAGAGCCCCCCTCGCCTCGACGGGGCGCTGGTGTTAGGAATATCCCAGTCCGGCGAATCCCCCGACCTTCTGGCCGTGCTCCGCGAAGGAAGAGACCAGGGCCGGCCCACGATGAGCATCACCAACCATCCGGACTCGCCGATGGCGGCCATCGCCGATTGCCATTTCGATCTTGGCGCTGGTCCCGAGCTGGCCGTGGCGGCCACCAAGTCTTATACGGCGGAGTTGTTCGCGCTGGCGGCCCTTTCCGCTGGCCTCACCGGTGATGACGAGATGGAAATGTCGCTCGTTCAAGTTGGCCGGACGGTAGGCGAGGTATTGGCGGCCGCCGGTGGTACCGAGACAGCTGCCGTTTCGATGAAAGACGCCGACCGGTGCGTCGTGCTGGGCAGGGGCTTTCACCACGCCACTGCCTACGAGTGGGCGCTGAAGATCGCCGAGCTGTCATATCTGGTGGCTCAACCGTTTTCCGCCGCCGATTTCCGCCACGGGCCGCTGGCCATGATCGAACCCGGACTACCTGTCCTGGCCGTTGCCACGTCTGGGCCACTCTTCAGCGATCTGGGTGAGTTGCTTTCCCTGGCTAGGGAGGCGGGCGCCCGGGTGGTGGCGATCTCCGATCGCCCCGATTGCCCGGCCGATCATTTGATCGCTCTCCCCCCCGGCTTGCCGGACTGGCTTTACCCGATACCTGCCATCGTCGCCGCCCAGGTGTTCACCTATCAACTGACCCGCGCTCGCGGTCTCGATCCCGACCACCCCCGCCGTCTGACCAAGGTCACGAAGACGATGTGAGGCTCGGCCGGGAACCTGCCTAGCCGATCTAGCGATACCGCCAGACGATCCGGCCCATCGTGGGATCGTAGGTCGACACCTCAATGTCGACCTGGTCGCCGGGAAGGATCCGGATCTTGCGACCTCGCTGCATCCGGCCTGCGGTCCGGGCCCGCACCTGCAGACCGCCCTCGATCTCAACGATGAATGTGGCGCTTCGCTGCAGCGATATAACCGTGCCGGTCGTCCGAAAATATTCGCCGTCTGCCATCAGGGCCGGCGATCGCGGCCACTCTGGTTGCGATTGCCACTGCCATATCCCGGACGACCACCGCTTGAGGGACGGCCACCACCGGAGGGACGGCCATATCTTCCTCCCGTTCCCGCCCGGGGTCGATCGGTCTTGGGACGTGCCTGGTTGACCGTCACCCGGCGACCGTCGATGTCGGTGCCATCGAGCTCTTCGATGGCTTTCTTGGCTTCCGACTCATCTTCCATTTCCACAAACCCAAATCCGCGGGATCGACCGGTTTCCCGATCGACCGCCACGTTGGCCGAACCAACAGTGCCGAATCGGCTGAATAAGGTGGAAAGGCTCTCGGAGGTGGTCGAGAAGGGAAGGTTGCCTACATAGATGTTCATTTCTGCCTCTTGCTTGGGTGGGAAACGACCCACGTGACTCTTCGGGTCACAGGGCGCAACACCCATCAGGGCGACATCGTCAGGTGATCCGGCATCGATTATAGCCGGGGTTTTGGCGTAGAAAACCGTCGGTATGCGGCAGATTTTTACGCAGGAACTTCGGAGTTAGCTATCAAAACCCAGACCGAGCCGATCGAGCAGTCGGAGCCACCAGTTGCGCCGGCCCGTGCGGTCTTCGTGGGCCAGCGAACGACGGGTGGCCTGGATACCGAGATAACGGAACGGCTCGGAGGGAAACGGAATCGGTTTCTTTTTCACGAAGTCGAGCTGGGTCACCGGGCCGTAACGGCCATCGAGCAGATCGAGCATCACGACGGCTCCGAACCGGGCGGAGGCTGCGCCCAATCCGGTGTATCCGAGGGCATAAGCAACCCGACCGGCCATGGCCTTGCCCCAGAAGACCGAGAACCTGGTACAGGTGTCGATCGCCCCTCCCCAGAGGTGAGTGAACCGCAACCCCTGAAGCTGCGGGAACGTCTCGAAGAAGTGCTTCGACAGAGTGGCGAACGTTTCGGGCCGCTGCTCGAGGAGCGGATTGATCTGGCCTCCGAAGTAGTAGATCGCGTCATAGCCACCCCAGAGAATCCGATTATCTTCGGTCAGCCGGTAATAGTGAAACTGATTGGCATAGTCGGAGAGGCCCTGGCGGTTCCGCCAACCAAGGCCGGCCATCTGCGTTTCGGTTAGCGGCTCGGTCACCATCGCGTAGTCGTAGACCGGCACCATGTAATGGCCGATGCGCCGCAGGAGAGGTTTGAAAGCGTTGGTCGCTAGCGCCACCCGCTGCGCCCGGACCGCCGCCAGCGGAGTCTTGACCAACACGCCCAGCCCATCCCGTTCGAGCTTCACGGCCTTGGTGTCCTCATAAATCCGAACACCCAGAGATTCGGCGGCGGCCTTCAGCCCCCAGGCCAGACGAGCCGGGTCGACCAAGGCGGCCCGGTCTTTGCGCCACAGACCCCCCTGATAGGTCGGCGAGTCCACCTCTGCTCTCATCGCCTCCCGTTCGAGCAAAACGACGTCCTGGCCCAGAGCGCGGAGTTGTTCGTAGTCCTCTTTGAAATCGGCGATGCCACCCTCGTCGGTGGTGACGTCGATCACCCCGGTTCGCTCGTAGTCGCAGTCGATCTTGTATCGCTCGACCGCCTTTTCGATTTGGTTGAGATTGTCGAGGCCCAGGCTTTCAAGGACGGCCAGTTCGGCGCCAAACCGCGCCTGCCCGTTGGCGATGCCATGGGTGAGGCTCGACTCGAGAAACCCCCCGTTGCGTCCACTCGCTCCTGACCCAATCGAGAAGGCGTCGACCAAGACCACCTCCCGAGTGGGGTCACGCTCCTTGGCGACAATGGCGGTCCACAGCCCCGTGTAACCACCACCCACAACACAGAGATCGGTCGACTCGGTACGCACCAAGGTCGGGTTGGAGTCCGGCTCGTCGACGTCATCAAGCCAGTAGGGGTAGGGATCGGCGTCGGCGATGGCCTCGAGATGGGGCTCGGTCATCGAGCGGCTAGGCGGGCGGGTACACCCCGGTGGTTTTCGACTCTTCGGTCTTCCAGAAAACTTCGCTTATGTCATCGATGGCACCGATCAGCTTCTTGGCCACCTCGACATCCATCGACTTCTTGGCGTCACCGGCGGCTTTCAACGCCGTCCAGAACATGCCGTGCAATTGGGGAAACGCTTCGAGATGGTGGGGCTTGAAGAAGTCGGACCACAACACCGACAGATGGTGCTTCGCCAACTCGGCACGTTCCTCTTTGATGAGCACTGCTCGTTGACGGAAGGTCTCGTCGTCGCTGGCGGCATATTTTTCGCACGCCTTGAGCACCGACATCGCCTCGATCTTCGCCTGGGCGGGGTCATAAACCCCGCAGAACAGATCGCAGTGGGCATAAGCAATCTTCACTGGCTTCAGCCGACCCATACGTTCACCTCCATTGATGTCCTTAGCTCGGACCATACTCGCTCCGGTGCTGGAGCGTTTTCGGGTCGAGGACCGTTCGATGGAACCCACCCTCCGGCCCGGCGACCTGGTGTGGTGTAGGCGTCGCCGTCGTTCCCCTGGTCGAGGCAGAATCGTGGTGTTTCCCCATCCCCGACGGAACGACATGTGGCTGGTGAAACGAGTCATCGCCCTTACCGGCGATCGAATCACAATCGAGCTAGGTGATGTTGCCGTCAACGGCGACCCAGGAATGGACCGCTGGGGAGACAGCCGCACAGATCCCGACGGTGAGTGGGAGGTCGGGACCGATGAGGTGTTTGTGCTCTCGGATAATCGGGAGGCGACCCGGGATGACAGCCGCACCTTTGGCGCGGTGGACATCGCCTCGATGTTGACGGTTATCTTCCGGCGATGACCTGGCGCCCCGAGGTGGACGTCCTCGAAAAGCGGCGCCTGCCCGCCTTACAACTCGGTGGAGCAGAGCGGGTCGACCGCCACCGAGCAAGTCGATCTCACCCCGGCGAGTACCGACCCTAGGGTGGGATGGTGGCAAGACACACAAGCCCCGACATCGAGGCCGGTCGGCGCTTGCTGAACCTGCTGGGCGTTATGGGCGCCGCCGCCCTCCTCCTGATAGGCATTTCGGCGATCCGCGGAAGCGGCAGCGAGATCACGACCACAGTCACTTCTCCGCTGGCGACCTCTACGTCGATTACGCCGACCACCGTCATCTCACCAACGCCGTCCGTGACAACTTCTACCACGACGCCAACGACCTCGACGACGCTCGCCGACCCTATCGATGCGTTGGTACTCACTCCATCGGGGATCGGCGACACGGCTCTTGGGACGGGACTCGACCAAACCCTTGTCACCTTCAACCTCTTGTTAGGTGAGCCCGACGAGGACACCGGCTGGTCGGAAGCATTCGATACCTGTCCCGGCACCGAGAACCGGATCGTCCGTTGGTCGAGCCTCCAGGCGTTCTTTACCAACGGCGAGACGGAATGGGGGGCCGAAGGAGCCAGGCACTTCTTCCACTATGGACAGTCGATCGCCGCCGGTGGCGGGGTTTACCTCGAGCTATTCATGGACAAGGGAATCGGCCTAGCGAGCACGATCGGCGAGCTGCAAGGCGCCTACGGAGCTCAGGTCACCGTTAGTGACGATCCGCTGTTCGGACCTTTCTGGGAGATCGTCACGACCGACGCCGGAGTGATTTGGGGCACAGCCTCGGGCACCGGCGAACAGGCCATCATCAACGCCATCAATGGTGGGCTGGGCTGCGGCGAGTAGATCCGTCACAACCCGGGAGGGCGTACTAGGTTTCGGCCATGACCGAGTTCGTGGTGCGGATGGCCAACCAGCCCGGCCGCTTGGCCGCCCTCACTGAGCTGTTGGCGAGGGCTGGCGTGAACATCGAAGCGTTGGCCGCCGTCGGTCTGGATGGTGAAGGAATCATCCGCCTCATCGCCGACGATGCCACGCTCGCCCGACGGGCCCTGCACGAGGCCGGCCTCATGATCGAGGAGCACGAGGTGCTCACCACCTTCCTTGAGAACTCGCCCGGACAGCTGGCCGGGGTGGCGCGACGGCTCGCCGATTCGGGGATCAATATTGACGCGGTCTACGTCCTCAACTCCGGCGTCGACGGGATCGAACTGGCGATGGTGGTCGACCAACCGCAATCCGCCGTCCCTCACCTCCCGGTGCGAGGCGGGGTCATTCGATAGGGCCCGCGGCTCGACCTCGCCCGACGGTTCCACCGTGCAGCTGGCGGTTGTGCGGCTCCCTGCCAGCGATCCCGCCCAAAAGACCCGCCCAAAAGATCGGGTCGATGTTCCTCAACTCGGAAGAACCGGGCGGCTCGGGGAGCCGCACCTCGAGCAGCTGTCAGCGGACTAGAGCGGGACTAGAGCAAAGCTCGATTGGCTCTGGAGGATGACGTGGGATGTTGTCTCCGTCCGGCAAGGTGCCGGGCACCTAACGGAAGGAGACGGACATGACCCAGGTCGTCGACCGGGAGCATCTGGCCCCCGACACAGCAGAACCACGCGGCCAACGCCGGCTGCCGATCCAGATAGGACTGGCGGTCGTGGCGGGGATAGCGGTGGGATTGGCGCTGCTGGTGCTGGCCAACCGCAGCGACCCCACTCCGGGCGCTGTGACCGCCGGCAGCTACGCCGAGTTCGCCGAGGCGATGAAGAGCGTCCCGACCAACCCGGGGGCGATCACCGCCGGCAGCTACGCCCAGTTCGCCGAGGCGATGAGAGAGGTCCCCAGGGCCGCCGACTGAACTCAAGGAAAGCCGAGGGGTCCCGCCTTCGTGGGGCCCCTCGACCCTGTCCGGAGGTAGGTTCGTGACCACCGTGGACTACCGGATTCTCGGCCCCTTCGAGGTCGTCGACAACGGTGCCCCCCTCGATCTGGGCGCGGTGAAGCAGCGGGCATTGCTGGCGATGCTGGTCCTCCACCCCAACGAGATCGTCTCCAGCGATCGCCTGATCGAAGCGATCTGGGGGGACGACCCTCCCCGCACCGTCACCCACTCCATCCAGATCTACGTTTCCGAGCTGCGCAAGCTGCTGGCGGGCAGGGCCGACACGATCGAGACCAGGCCGCCCGGTTATCTGCTCCGGGTCGAGCCGGAACAGATCGACGCCCATCGCTTCGATGAGCTACGCCGCCGTACGGGTGCCCAGGCCCTCCGCTCAGCTCTCGAGTTGTGGCGAGGAGAGCCGCTGGCCGACTTCACCTTCGAGTCGTTCGCCCAATCCCACATCCGTCGGCTGGAGGAGGCACGGGCGGCGGCGATCGAGGAGCTGGGGGAGGCCGAAATCTCCGGTGGTGACGGCCACAGCGCCCTCCCCTTGCTCTTCGACCTGGCCGATCGACAACCGCTGCGGGAGGGGGTGCGGCGCCTCTTGATGATTTCCCTCTACCGGACGGGACGTCAGGCCGAAGCCCTCCGGGTCTACCGGGATTACCGGCGGAGCCTGGGGGAGGAGCTGGGGATCGACCCCTCGCCCGCCCTCCAGCAACTCGAGGAGCAAATCCTCCTCCAAGACCCGGCCATTGCCGGCGGCTCAAGTCCGGCGGCCCCCACCGGTACCAACTGGGTTGACGCCCGCAACCCCTACAAGGGGCTGCGGTCATTCGGAGAGGCCGACGCCGGGGATTTCTTCGGACGGGAGACCCTCATCGCCGAGCTGATGGCCGGTCTCGATGGCGGGCAGCGGCTGGTGGCGGTGGTCGGAGCATCGGGGTCGGGGAAGTCGAGCGTGGTCCGGGCCGGACTTCTCCCCCGCCTCCGGGCCAAAACCGCCGGTCGCTGGCTGATCGCCACCATGCTTCCGGGCCGCCACCCGTTCGAGGAGCTGCAGGCGGCCCTCAACCGAGCGACCGGTGACCCCCGGGCGCCGACCGACCAGGTCGGCTCCGGTGATTCCGGGCTGGTGCGTACCGCCCTCCGCATACTCCCTACCGAAGATTCCAAGTTGATCCTCTTAATCGATCAGTTCGAGGAGCTCTTCACCCTCACCGACCAGAGCACCCGCCGGAGGTTCCTCAAGACCCTGGTCACCGCTTCCGGCGACCCGCACGACCGGATTCGCCTGATCCTCACGCTCCGGGCCGATTTCTACGACCGGCCCCTCGTCCACGGTGGCTTCGCCCGCCGGTTTGCCGATGGGGTAGTCACCGTCACTCCGCTCACCAGCTCCGAGTTGGAGGCTTCCGTGTTGGAGCCGGCCCGGTCGGTAGGCACGCGGGTGGCGTCCGACCTGCTGGCCGAGCTGATCGGCGACATGGCCCACCAGCCGGGTGCTCTCCCCCTTTTTCAATACGTCCTCACCGAGCTCTTCGAACAACGCACCGGACCCGAGCTCACCTTGGCGGACTACCGGCGGGTCGGCGGCCTCGGGGGTGCACTCACCCGAACCGCCGAGGAGACATTCTCTGGCCTCGAACCCGGCCACCAGGACCTGGCTCGCCGGATCTTCCTCCATCTGGTCAGGATTGAACATGGAGCCCATGGGATTAGGAGAAGGGTGGGGCTTTCCGAGCTGCGACGCCTCGCCTCCGATCCCGATGCGGTGGACGAGGTCATCCTCGCATTCGGATCACCGCGCCTCTTGCTCTTCGACCGCGACCCCATCGCCGGCAATCCCACCGCCGAGGTGACCCACGAGGCACTGCTCGCCGAGTGGCCGCGGCTGCGGGACTGGATAGCCGACCGACGCATCGACTTGCAACGGCGTGAGGCGCTGGTGGGGGCGGCCGCCGAGTGGGAGTTGGCGGGACGCGATCCCGACTATCTGCTGACCGGGAGCCGTCTGGCTCTCCTCGCCCAGTGGAGAGAAGACGCCGACATCGGTTTGGGCGAGGCGGAGATCGGTTTCCTCGAAGCCAGCCTCGAGCGCCGCCGGGCCGAGGAAGACGCCCAAACGGCGATCCGTGCCGAGTCGGAGAGGCAGCGGAGAAGGGCCCGACGGCGCACCGCCAGCCTGGTCGCCGGGGTCGGGCTGGTCGCCGCCGCCCTCACCTTCGCCGCCCCCACCCTGCTCGACCCGGTGCTCAACCCGCCTCCGAACGTCGCCTTGGCATTCTGGGGCGTGCCTGAAGCGACGGACCCGTATCAACGTCAGTTCAGGGCCGGTTTCGAGCAATGGATCTCCGAGTCCGGCCAAGTAGGCGAAACCATCGGCCTGCCCGACACGGATGAACTCTTTTTCGCCATCGAACGGCTGGCCGAGCGGGGCACTCCGCTCGTGCTGGTTGGACATCCGGATGCTGATGACCTGTTGTTGGCGACCGCCGAGGCCTATCCCGAGACTCACTTTGTGGCCCTTGACCGGACGCTTGGGGGCCCGCCCAACATGACCGGGGTGGGTTTTAGGGAGGAGGAGGGCTCGATCCTGGCGGGGGTGGTCGGCGCACTCCGCTCTCAGACCGGGCGGCTGGGCTTCGTCGGCGGATGTGACGCACCGCTGATCTGGCGATTCCACGCCGGGTTCGAGGCGGGCGCCCGGGCGGAGGACCCAGCTGCCGAGGTGACGGCGCATTACATCGCGCCCTACTACGACGCCTCCGGCTTCGGCTCGATCAGCGAGGCCCTGGAAACGGCGGAGGAGATGTACCGCGCTGGGATCGATGTCATTTATCACGCCGCCGGTTTCGCCGGCTACGGGGTCTTCCAGGCCGCCGCCACTCTCACCCCCGAGCTGGGCCGGCATCTGTGGGCGATCGGGGTGGACGAGGACCAGTACCTCGCCGCCCCCGACACCGGCTTCTTCCCTCCATTCACCCCTGAGCAGTGGCCGGCCCACATACTGACCTCCATGGTTAAGCGGCTCGATAACTCCACCTACCGCTTGCTGTCCGAATTCGCCGCCGGCACCCTCCAACCTGGGGTGCTCTCACTGGGACTGGCCGAGGAAGGGGTTGATCTGGCCACCAGCGGTGGCTTCATCGACCCCTACCGGCCAGCGCTCGATCGCTTCCGGGAGGCGATCGTCTCGGGTTCGTTGGTGGTCCCCGAGATGGCCGAGGCCTCCGTCGCCCAGACCTACGCCGCCGCCCTCGCCGGCCTGGTCGCCGAGCTCGAGCCCACCGCCGCCCGGATCCTCATTGATAGCGAGTTTGCGGAGCGGGAGTACCCGGCGGATCGGTCGCTGGCCCCGGTGGCCCCCTGGATCGACCAAGCCTTCGGGCCCTTTCCCAACGGGATGGTCGAGCTCGATAAGACGCTTCCGTCACAGGGTGAAGTCCGCAGCGGTGCCCGGGAGGTGATCCTGCGAGACGTCCGCCAAGCCCTGCCGGGCACCGAGGTGGAGTTCGTGGCCGACCCCGCACCCCGCCGCTGCTCGGCCGCCGAGACGACCGTCGCCATCTCCTTCGGCGCCGGCCGCTGGCAGCGGGACGATGCGGCTCGCGCCGCCGTCCTCCTGTTTCAAAACGCCACCGAGTCGGGCTGGTACCTGGTCGTGCTCGGGTTCCCTCCGGAGGGAGGCATGTCCGTCATGTCGGCGGAGAGGCTTCCCTGGGAAGCCCCGCCCCCCTGCGGATAATCGACGAAGGGCTCGATCCAATTCCCACTGTCTTGCGACCGGGCTTACCATCCCGCACCTATGCGTCGTCCCCTTGCGGTCCTGTTGTTGCTGCTGGCCGCCTGTTCCGCCTCGGCTTCGGTGACCACGACCGCCCCGCCCGTCACCACCGCTCTCCCTACCACCACCGCTCCCACCACAACCACCGAGGCGGTGACCACCACCACCGGGCTCCTTCCCACCTCGCCCATCAACGGGCTCCCGGTCGCCGACGAGACCTTGCTCGACCGGCGGGTCATGGCCGTCAAGATCGACAATCACACGAGTGCCCGCCCCCAGTCGGGCATCGACCAGGCCGGCGCTGTCATCGAGTTGCCGGTGGAGGGCGTCACCCGATTCATCGCCCTCTTCCATCACACCGACTCCGATTTCCTCGGCCCGGTCCGCTCGGGGCGGCCCAGCGACGGCCCGTTGCTCCACCCCCTCGGCGCCACCTTCGCCATCTCCGGGGGTCAGGACTGGGTGCTGTCCCAGATCCGGACGGAGGGAATAAAGATCATCGGGGAGCAGCGCCCGGCCATGTTCAGGATCCGTTCCCGGTCCTCCCCCCACAACCTGTACACCGACACCAACCTGCTGCGGGAGGTCGCCGACGGACGCCAATATCCGGACGACCCGCCCCCGGCTATGTTCGAGTTCGGTGAGTTTCCGTCCGGAGCCGACCACGCCTCCCAGGTCAGGATCAACTTCGGCAACGGGTTCATCGTCACCTGGACCTATGACCCGGTGGCCAAAAGCTATCAGCGGGTGATGGGCGGCACCAACTCCGAATTGGTCGACGCCGAAGGCAACCGCCACGACCTCACCGCCGACACCATGGTGGTGATCAT
Organism: Actinomycetota bacterium; assembly: GCA_052390035.1. Classification (GTDB taxonomy): domain Bacteria; phylum Actinomycetota; class Acidimicrobiia; order Spongiisociales; family ZC4RG35; genus JBQTHI01. Next base: position 27,314 of record JBQTHI010000037.1, read on the forward strand.
GGCCCGCCGCTACATCGAACCGGCGCCCAACGGGGGCACCTCGGTCCCGGCCATGGACACCGTCGGCCGGGGCACCGCCTACGTGTTGGCTGGAGGCAAGGTGATCAGCGGGACCTGGTCGCGGGACTCGAGCGACGATTGGATCGCCCTCACCGACGGCGACGGCGATCCGCTCCCCGTCCCACCCGGCCTCCTCTGGATCTCGATAGTTCCCGAACAGAACGAGATCGACCTCCAGTGAGCTGGACGGCTACTGAGGCGATAGAGCGGCTCGAACACCTTCAGGACCGGCTCAACGCCTGCACGTTGATTGATCGCCGCGCCGCAGTTAACCAACCACGGGAGGGGCCACTCTCGGGAATGCCGATCGTCATCAAGGACCTCATCGACCACGCCGGTCGCCCGACCACGTGCGGTTCTGGGTTCTACCGGCAGACCGCGCCAGCGAACGCGACAGTCGTCGATCGACTGGAAGCGGCCGGGGCCGTAATCGTCGGACGGGCTGGCCTCCACGAGTGGGCCTACGGGTTTTCTAGCGAGAATCATTGGTTCGGGGCGATCCACAACCCTTGGGATACAAACACGTCGCCCGGCGGCTCGTCGGGAGGTTCGGCGGTGGCGGTGGCGGCCGGATTGGTGCCGGCGTCGATCGGCACCGATACCGGCGGCTCGATCCGCGTGCCCGCCGCCCTTACCGGTGTCTACGGGCTCAAAGTGACCTTCGGGCGGGTCCCCACCGACGGGGTGTTCCCCCTCGCCCCCTCGCTTGACACCGTCGGTCCGCTGGCCGTCGACCCCGTGACCCTCGCCCGCGTATACCGGGTGATCGCCGGTACCTCACCCGAGGAGCCGGCTGAGGGCCTCACCGGCCTCCGAATCGGCATCCCGGTGGGATGGATGGCAAAGGCCCCCGCCGAACCCGGAGCCCTCTCATGGTTCGGAGCCGTCCGGGAGGCACTCGACTCGGAAGGGGCGGTGATCGTCGAGGTTGACGAACCGCGATTGGAGCCGTGGGGAATGAGCGCCGAGCTGGCCGGGGCCGAGATCGCCTACATCCACCGGCCGTTTCGGCGGGAAGGCTGCCCGTATGGCCCAGAAGTGGCGGCCCGGCTCGAAACGGCCGAACAGGTAAGCCCGGAGGACTATCAGAAGGCACAACAGTGGCGCACACGGCTCGTCGAAGCGTTCTCCTCCGTGTATAACCGGGTCGACCTGCTGGTCACCCCAGCGCTGGCCGCCAGGCGGAAGGTGATCGGTCAGGACCTAATAAACGGCCAACACTATCGGCCGGTGTTGTCATGGTTCTCGGCCCTGGTCAACCATGCCGGGATACCCGCCATCACCGTTCCTCTGACGATCGGGACTGTGGATTCACTCCCTCCACCATCACTGCAACTGATGGCACCGTGGCGCCAGGAGGAGCGGTTGCTGGGGGTTGCGGCGCGGCTTGAACAGATCGGCTTGGCCGGCTTCACGCCTCCACCCATCCATGTCGGCTAATCGTCAGAGATAACCCCGATGCGTCCTACTATGCAGGTTGGCGAGTCGATCGATCGCTGGCCGATTCTGGTCGCGGCGAGAAACTGGCCACTGAACCTTCTACACCACGAGCCGATATAAGAACGCCGGACGGACCGGCTACAAAGACAGAACACCCAGCACACAGCGAAGCCAAGCTCCGAAGCAGAATCCCGTGGAGACAGTCGCGCCACCTCTGGCAACCCAATCGCCCGCCGATCGCAAAACCGTCGACAAGATCGTTATACGTTTCGCTGGCGATTCCGGCGACGGAATGCAAGTGGCGGGCGGCCGTTTCACCGATGCTTCCGCCCACTTCGGCAACGATCTCTCGACCCTCCCGTCGTTTCCGGCCGAGATTCGGGCCCCGGCCGGCACTCTCCCCGGGGTGTCTTCCTTTCAGGTGCAGATCGCCGACTACGACATTCTGACCGCGGGCGATGCTCCCGACTGTCTGGTGGCGATGAATCCGGCGGCCCTCAAAGCCAACATGAACGACCTCCGCCCGGGAGGGACGCTGATAGTCAACACGGAGGCGTTCGATGAGCGCAACCTGGCCAAGGCGGGCTACAAGTCCAACCCGTTGACCGCCGAGGTGCTGGCGGGTTATCGGATTATCGAAGCTCCGATGGACACCCTCACCAAAGAATCAGTTAGAGAGAGCGGCGTAAGCGGCCGCGATGTGCTTCGCTCGAAGAACTTCTTCGCCCTCGGGTTGCTCGCCTGGCTCTTCAACCGACCGCTGCAACCCACCATCACCTGGGTTGAGCAGAAGTTCGCCCGGAAACCCGAGGTGGCGGCAGCCAACATTGCCGCCTTCCGGGCAGGCTGGAACTTTGGCTTCACCACCGAGGCTGCCCGCACAACCTTCGAGGTGCGCCCGGCCAGGCTCCGGTCGGGCGTTTACACCAACGTCACCGGAAACACGGCGCTCGCCTGGGGCCTGATCGCCGCTGCCCAATGCGCCAAGCTGTCCCTCTTCTACGGCAGCTACCCGATCACCCCCGCCTCAGACATCCTCCACGAGTTGTCGATTCACAAGAACTTCGGCATCCGCACGTTTCAAGCCGAAGATGAAATCGCCGCCATTGGATCAGTGGTAGGGGCGGCGTTTGCCGGCAACCTGGCGGTCACCGGCACCTCAGGTCCAGGGCTGGCGTTGAAGAGCGAGGCGATGTCGCTGGCCATCGCCACCGAGTTGCCCCTTATTGTCATCGATGTGCAGAGGGCGGGGCCATCCACTGGGATGCCAACCAAGGTCGAACAGTCCGACCTGCTGATGGCGATGTTTGGTCGCCACGGCGAGGCGCCGATGCCGGTGATCGCCATACCGACACCCGCCGAAGCCTTCGAGTTGACGATCGAGGCGGCGCGGATCGCCCTCAAGTACATGACTCCTGTGATCCTTCTCTCCGACAACCATGTCGCCAACAGTTCGGAGCCGTGGAATCTGCCCGACGTCGAGCAGTTGCCCGACATCTCAGTGCCTTACGCCGTCGCTCCCAACAGCAACGGGCATTTCCTTCCCTATATGAGGGACCTCGACACCTTCGCCCGACCGTGGGCCATTCCCGGCACTCGGGGGTTGGAGCATCGCATCGGCGGTCTCGAGAAAGAGGCCGTGACCGGCAACGTCTCCTACGACCCTGGCAACCACCAGCTGATGACCGATACCAGGGCGTGGAAGATCGCCAACATCGCCAACGATATCCCTCTGGTTGAAGTCAACGCCGATCCTGATGCGGAACTGCTCGTGCTTGGCTGGGGATCCTCGTATGGCGCCATAAGAGCAACCGCCAATCGCCTCCGAGCCAAAGGCCGGCCGGTGGCGATCGCTCACCTGCGCCATCTCAACCCGTTCCCCCCCAACCTCGGCGAGTTGCTGAGAACCTATCCCAAGGTCCTGGTTCCCGAGCTCAACATGGGCCAACTCCGCCACCTGATACGAGCCGAGTTCCTCGTCGATGTGAAGGGCCTGAACAAGGTGGCCGGGGAGCCGTTCAAGGTGTCCGAGGTCGAGGAAGCCGCGCTCGAGCTGATGGAGAGACCGGCGTGACGGCCCCTACCTCCTCCCGCGCCGATTACCAGACCGATCAGGAGGTGCGGTGGTGCCCGGGATGTGGTGACTACACGATTCTGGCCGCCGTTCAGGGATTCATGGCCAACCTGGGGGTACGCCGAGAGAAGATCGTCTTCGTCTCCGGAATCGGCTGCTCGTCCCGCTTCCCCTACTACATGAACACCTATGGGATGCATTCGATTCACGGCCGCGCCCCGGCCATTGCCTCCGGGATCGCCGCCACCCGCTCCGATCTTTCGGTGTGGGTGGTCACGGGCGATGGCGACGCCCTGTCGATCGGGGGCAACCACCTAATCCACGCCCTCCGGCGCAACTTCAACCTCAAGATCCTCCTCTTCAACAACCAGATCTACGGGCTGACCAAAGGCCAGTACTCCCCTACCAGCGAGGTGGGCAAGCACACCAAATCGACGCCGATGGGGTCGGTCGATTACCCCTTCAACCCGGTCAGCCTCGCCATCGGAGCCGAAGCCACCTTTGTGGCGAGGACCATCGACATGGATCGCAGCCATGCCACCGAGATCCTGCAGAAGGCCTACGAGCACCAGGGAACCGCCTTCATCGAGATCTATCAAAACTGCAACGTCTTCAACGACAAGGCCTTCATCCAGCTCACCGGGAAAGACGAAAGGGTCTTGAACCGGATCGACCTCGTCCACGGCAAACCGATCACCTTCGGTCCGGCCGGTGAGAAGGGCGTCGTCCTTGAGAACGGTCGTGCCCAGATCGTCGACACCGCTTCGGTGGATGCGACCAAGATCCTGGTCCACGACCATACCCGCCAAGACCCCACGGTTGCCTTCGCCCTCTCCCGACTCTCCCACGGTCCACATGGCCCCACCCCGGTGGGGATCTTCCGCCAGGTCACCCGCCCTACCTACGAGTCGGCCCTCAACCAGCAATTGATCGATGCCCAGGCCAAACGCGGTCCCGGCGAGCTGGAGAAGCTGATCCGCTCGGCCGGAACCTGGCAAGTCACCGAAGACTGACTCGCGCAGGGGCCACCACGGCCTCAATCTATCTGGTCATCGGCCGATATCAGCCTTAGGCGGAATGAACCAGCAAACCCACCTCACCGGCAACGACCTGCAGTTCCTGGCCGCTCGGGCAGGCTTCAAGGACTCAGCCGATCTATCAGCGGAGCTCCTCCGTCGTCCCTGGGCGCTGGCCGACCTGCTTACCTCCCCCGACCTCATCGACGACCTCCTCGATCCACGCCGGGGCCTGGTGACAAACCTTTCGCCGTTCTTGTTGTTCGCCGCCGCCATCTTTCACGAGGCTGGCGAGCTCAGCCGTTCCACTTTTATCAGCGAGTGGGTTGGGCCGAGAGCACGCCTCCCGGTCTTCGGGGTTGACGCCATCCGAGAGTTCATGTCCGAGCCGGCCCGGTGCCTGTTCTTGGCCTCGCTGCTCGCCTCCTTCGCCGAGCAGGGTTCTGGGCCAAGGCTCGACCCGTTGGCGCTTTGCGATCTGCTCAATCGAAACGAGTCGGCCAATCGGGTGCCGTTGTTCCGCCGTCTCGGTGACCTCGCCCTCTTTCTCGCCGGAGTGCTTCCCGATCACACCGGCGCCCACCCTCTCGAGCCGCACCAGGCGGACCGGCTGGCCCGTTCGGCCGGGCTGCGACCGGGGGAATTGATGTCGCTCCTGCATCATCCCTCGACGACGGGCCTCGAGCTCATGGAGGTGCTGGGCGCTCGGTGGTACCGGCTGGCCTCCGATCCTTCTGCTCCCATCGTTGGTGACATCGCCACCCGCTTCAATGCCGGGAGGAGAGTGCTGACCCACCTGTCCGATCGCTACCTGTTCCGCATCCAGCCGCAATGGCTGGCGATGACCGCCTAGCCCTAGGCGGTCAGACCGGGCCGGTCTCCACCCCGGCGGATCTCGTCGAGCGTTGCCCGCCGGAACGAATCCAGGGTGTCGTAGATCTGGAGTATCTTGGCGGCGAGTCCCTGCCCCTCCCGGAGAAGACTAAGAAGGATGTGCTCGGTCCCGATGTGGAAATGATGCAAGGCCATCGACTCTCGTACCGAGAGTTCCAGCACCTACTTGGCCCTCGGCGTGAGGGGAAGATGCCCGGACGGCACGTCATCACAGTCGTGACGGCGATGGCGCCTCGAAGCCACCAGCCGATCCAGTGCCCCCGTTCCGAACGACTCCTCGACGCGACGGCGAACATCATCGAGGTCTATCCCGATGGTGCCCAGCTCCCTTGCCTCTTCCTGGGCCAACACCACCACCTGGCGGGCGCTCTGAGTGAAGCGTTCGAACATCCCTAGCTACTTTTCCGCCGGAACCGGCCCGCGGCGTGTTTGCGATGCACCGCTTGCTTGCTTACCCGGAGCTCGGTGGCGATGTCCTGCCAGGTCCAGCCCTGATCGCGGGCACTGTCGACCTGGAGCGCCTCCAGCTGGTCCAACAGCCGGCTGAGCGCCGCCACCGCCCGCAATCCGACCCGCGGATCTCGGCTGCTCGCCTCGGCGGCCAATTTCGTGGCGCTGCTCATCGGGTCAACATACATTGCTCGGTCAGCTTGTCAACCGACGTTGACGCGCTTCTGTCGGGGACGTATCAGGAGGGCTCTTCGGCGCCGCGCAGATGACCCACCTCGTTCCAGAGAATGATGGCGCGGTGCCCCCGCTCCCATCCCAGCACCGAAATCGCCGCGGTCTCCAAGACCAGACCGGCGCCAACCGAAGGAGGGAGTCCCAACCAGCGAGCACCCAATATGCGCAAGGCGTGGCCATGGCCAAACAGAGCCACCGATCCCCGAACCGAATTAGTCCGTTCGATCACCCGGTCGGCGCGAGCCCCCACCTGATCAACCGTCTCGCCCCCGAGCACGCCGTGGGTCCAGATACTCCACCCAGGCGTCTCGAGCCGGATCTCGGCGGTCCGCCGACCTTCGTACGCCCCGTAGTCCCACTCCGCCAGATCGGGTTCGACCTCGGCGGCGTATCCGGCCAACTCAGACGTCTCCCGTGCTCGTACCGCAGGCGAGGTCAGTGTCAGATCGAAGCGGAAACTGGCCAACATATCTCCAAGGGTCAGGGCCTGCTCCTGCCCCCGGAGGGTAAGGGGTATATCGCTTCGGCCGGTGTGCCTTCCGGTCATGCTCCATTCGGTCTGGCCATGACGGATCAGGACGACCTGGGAGGACATCAGTCCGATAGCGCCTCGCCCGCGTGCCAGTGACGGCCCGGACCGACCAGGTCTATGGCCCCCTGCGGCCCCCAACTTCCGACTTCGTACGCCTCCACAGGCGCCGGATCGGCGATCGCCGGCTCGACGATCCTCCACGCCTCTTCCACCGAGTCCTCACGAGCAAAGAGGCGGGCATCGCCGCCGAGGGCGTCACCCAGCAGGCGCTCATACGCTTCCGGCCCTTCCACACCGAGTTCCTGTTCAGTCTGAACGTCGAGATCGACGTCGTGACTCACCAGCGCCTCTCCAGGCATCTTGGCCTGCAGGCTGAGACCGATCAGGTAGTCGGGTTTCATGCGGAAGTGGAGCGTGTTGGAATGCGCCGTCCGTAGTCGGTCGGAGAACAACATCCTCGGCGGCGATTGAAACTCGACCACGGCCTCGGTCAGAGTTTGCCGAAGCCCCTTCCCGGCCCTTACGAAGAACGGGACACCTGCCCACCGCCAGGAGTCGATCTCGATCCTGAGGGCTACGAAGGTCTCAGTGGTCGAGTTGGCGGCGACCCCCTTCTCGCCGAGGTAGCCGTGGTATTGCCCGCGAATGATGTCATCAGGAGCAAAGGTGCGAATCGACTTGAGCACCTTGACCGTCTCGTCCCGCAAGGCGTCGGCGGCGGCCGACACCGGCGGTTCCATCGCCAGCAGGCTGACCACCTGCAGGAGGTGGTTCTGTACCACGTCCTTCAGCGTGCCCACCGAATCATAAAAGGCACCTCTCCCTTCCACCCCGAACGACTCCGCCATGGTGATCTGGACATTGTCGATGTAGTGGCGGTTCCATACCGGCTCGAGTAGAGCGTTGGCAAACCGGAACACAAGCAAGTTGAGGACCGGCTCCTTGCCGAGAAAGTGGTCGATCCGGTAGATACCCTCCTCGGAGAACCGCTCATGGAGAATCCGGTTCAAATCGCGGGCCGAGGCCAGGTCCCGCCCAAAAGGTTTCTCGACGACGACCCGACCGCGGTTAAGACCCACCTTGGCCAAGCCCTCCACGACCACGGGGAAGAGCGACGGGGGAATCGCCAGGTAAGACACAGGCAACCGGGCGGTGCCGGCCCGAGCTGCTACCCGTTCGTAGACCGAAGGGTCTTCGTAACGGCCGGCGACGTAACAGAGATGGTCGACCAGCCTCCGGAATACATCCTCGTCGATCTTCTTTCCGGCATCTTCGAGCGACTCCCTTGCCCGGCGCCGCAGATCGTCGTCGGTCCACTGAGAGGAGGCAACGCCTACCACAGGCAATTCCAGACGACCCCGCGAAGTTAGGTCATAGAGGGCCGGGAAGAGCTTCTTTCGAGCCAGATCGCCCGTAACGCCAAACAGGAGCAAGGCGTCGGCGGCGCCGACATGGTCAGCCACCGGCGGGCACCTCCACATGGCCACCGAACTGGCGGCGCATCGCCGACAGGGCGCGATCGGCAAAGTCTCCCTGATCCCGCGAGGCGAATCTCTGGTGGAGGGCGGCGGCAATCACGTGGGCAGGGACCCCAAGGTCGATGGCGCTTTGCACCGTCCATCGACCCTCCCCGGAATCGGATACCTGTCCGCTGAACTCGGACAGGTCGGGGTCGTCGGCGAGGGCCGTGGCGGTCAGGTCGAGCAACCAGGAACTGATCACGCTGCCCCGTCGCCAGACTTCTGCGATGGCCGCGACGTCCATCTCATAGCGATAGCGCTCGGGGTTGCGCAGCGGGGCGGTTTCGGCGTCCGCCTTGGCACCGTCGAGGCCGAGACCGGCGCGTTCGAGAATCGCCAGGCCTTCGGCATAAGCGGCCATCACGCCGTATTCGATGCCGTTGTGCACCATCTTCACGAAGTGCCCGGCGCCGGACCGACCACAGTGAAGGTACCCCGACTCGCCCGCCAGGGTCTCACCGGTCTTTCCCGGGGTGCGTGACGCTGCCTCGAGCCCCGGGGCAAGGCTTCGCCAGATGGGTTCCAGTCTCTCGACCGCCGGCTTCTCTCCGCCGATCATCAGGCAAAACCCCCGCTGGCGCCCATGGACCCCGCCGCTTGTTCCCACGTCCACGTAATGGAGACCGTTCTCGGCGAGGGTCGCGGCGCGGCGGATGTCGTCTTCGAAGAAGCTGTTCCCTCCGTCAATCACCGTGTCGCCCCTGGTGAGGTAGGGGACAAGCTGACCGACCGTCGCTTCAACAAAAGCGGCGGGAATCATGACCCAGACTGCCCGGGGCGGAGCCAGGGCGTTCGCCAAAACCTCGAGCGATCCGGCCGGGATGGCGCCCTCCTCGGCCAGGGCAGAAACCGACTCTGGGTTGAGGTCATAGACGACGCAGGCATGCCCGTCTGCCATCAGCCGCCTGACCAGGTTGGCCCCCATCCGACCCAGCCCGATCATCCCTAACTGCACGAGACCGCCTACCTTAGGTTGGGGGTGGGGTACTGCCCCCACAATCGTCTAAGGAACGGACGGCTCACGCGATGGTGCCCGGCTCGGCCGGCGTTTCGGGGCTGGGCTGGTACCAACTGAACATGTAGTCCGGGTTGTCGATCAGCCGGGAGAATTCACTAAGTCGCAAAGGCCGGAAAGTGTCGCACATCACCGCCAACTCGGTGGTGGCGGTCGCACCGAGGGCTTTTTCCGCCAGCCCGGGTTGGGGGCCATGAGGAATCCCATAAGGATGAAGGGTGATCGAGCCCACTTCAATTCCCTTGCGGCTCTCGAAGTTGCCCGATACGTAATAGATCATCTCGTCCGACTGCAGGTTCGAGTGGTTATAGGGAATCGGCACCGCCTGTTCGTCCCATTCCAACCGGCGAGGGCAGAACGAGCAGATGACGAATCCAGGGCCTTCGAAGGTCTGATGGGCCGGCGGCGGTTGATGAAGCCGACCCGATTTTGGTTCAAAGTCGGCGATGTTGAATGTCCACGGGAAGACGTAACCATCCCAGCCGACAACGTTGAAGGGGTGATAGTCGAGCACGTAGGTCTGATGCCCGCCGCGGACCCGCACTGTCACGCGGTATTCACCCTGCTCGTCGTGGGTTCGCAGTTCGACGGGCCCGTGGATGTCGCGGTGGTAGTAGGGAGCGTGCTCGAGCAGATTCCCGTACTGGTTTCGATAACGGCGGGGGATTTCGATCTGGCCGGGGCTGACGAAGATCAACAGCCGGTGGGTTGCCTCCCCCACCAACCGGTAGGTGGTACCGCGAGGTATGACGATGTAATCGCCCGGCCGGTAGGGAAGATCTCCGAAGATGGATTCGATCAGCCCCTCGCCCTCGTGAACAAAGATGACCTCATCACCTTCGCCGTTTCGGTAAAAGCCTTCTCCCGTTTCGACCGGCCGGCACAGCCAAATCTCGACGTCGCCGTTCCACATCAGGAGTCGGCGTCCACTCACCAGGTCGCCCTCGTTGGGCAAAATTGCGGTGTTGAGAAGATGGTGCTGATGCTGTTCGGGAACCCATTCGTTTCTCGAGATCGGGACGAAACCGCCCAACGCCATCACTCGACAAGGGGTTTGGAGGTGATAGAGGATCGAGTAGTTGCCCGAGAAACCCTCCATACCCATGACCTGTTCGGTCAGAAGCAGACCTTTGCGTCGCATCTGGGTGTGGCGTTTGGCCGGCACATCCCCAAGTCGCATGTAGGTTGGCATACGAGGGCCAACCTTAGGGAGCGATCACCAAGGTGTCGCCGTGGATGCGTAGAACACGTCGGGCGGTTCTTAAGACGATCGTGGGGGCTATGGCACACCCAGAACCTTAGGTAAGCGGTGCTCAGGCGAGAGCGACCAGGTCCAGCAGGGACTGGTCGAAGAACCGGGTGCGACCTTCTGGCATCAGCAGGGCTTTGTCGGGGCCCAGGGCGGCGACGAAGTCGGTGTCGTGGCTCACCAGGACGATGGTTCCCTCGTATTGTTCGAGCGCGAGGAGCAACGCCTCTTTTGCCTGGGGATCGAGGTTGTTGGTGGGCTCGTCCAGCAACAGCACGTTTGGTCTGCCCAGCACCACCATCGCCAGGGCCAGCTTGGTCTTCTCTCCCCCCGACAGGGTGGCAGCGTCCTGGCCGATCTTGTCTGCCAAGAGGAAGTGGCCGAGGAGGGTCCGCAGGGGCAGGTCAGGATGGTCGGAGACGGCCCGCACATGGTCGAACACGGTCATCCCGGGCACGATCTGTTCGTGCTCCTGGGCGTAGTAGCCGAGCATGGCGTTGTGGCCCAGAATCACTTCACCCAAATCGCTTGACTCCACCCCGGCCAGGATGCGAAGCAGGGTCGTTTTGCCAGCACCGTTGAGTCCCATTATCAGAAGGCGCTCGCCCCGGTCGAGAACAACGTCGACATCCACAAACACCAGATTTTCACCAAACGATTTGGCTAGCTCGGTGGCACGCAGCGGGGTGACACCGGACGGCTTCGGTTGGGGAAACCGAACCGCCACCGCCTTCCCCCGCTTCCCCACCTCGACCAGTTCCTTTTTCAGTCGCTCCACCCTGGTCTCCATCGACCGGGCCACCTTGGCCATCTTTTCCGTGGTCCCCTTGAACCGCCGGATGTTGTATTCGAGGCGCTCGATCACTTCCTCCTGATGACGTCGCTCCCGCTGGCGCTGCTCACGTCGCTTCTGCCGCTCGATGAGGAAGCTCGAATAGTTGCCCCGATACGGCTCCAAGCGATCGCCATCCAATTCGAGAACGCTGGTGATGGCGGTGTCGAGCAGAGGGAGGTCGTGGCTCACCAGCATGATGCCGCCCCTAAATCCCGACAGATATTCGACCAGCCACGCCTTGGCATCGAGGTCGAGGTGGTTGGTGGGCTCGTCGAGAAGCAGGGTGTCGGTCTCGGCAAACAGGATCCGGGCAAGCTCCACCCGCCGGCGCTGACCGCCTGACATCGTTGCCACCGGCTGGTCCAACTCGGTGACTCCAATCCCGAGGTTGGCCGCCACCTGTTTGGCTTCGGCTTCGGCCACGTAACCGCCCTTGGCCCAGAACTCGTCCTGCAAGCGGGCGTGGCGGCGGATCGCCTCGTCCCGGGCGTCCCCTTCCAGACGTTCCATCTTGCGGCGGGTCTCTTCGATCCTTCGCAGCATCGTCCCGATCTGGCGGGCCGCGAGGATCCGTTCGAGGGCGCTCACATCGGGTCGCTCCAGGTCGGGTGGCACTGCTTCCTGTGAGAAGTAGCCGAGATTGCCCGACCTCAACACCGATCCGGTGTGGGCGATCGGATAGCCGGCCAATGTCCGCATGAGGGTGGTCTTGCCCGCCCCATTGCGGCCGACCAGGCCAATCTTGTCGCCCTGCTGCACGCTGAAGGAGGCTTCTTCCAGCAGGAGCCGGGTGCCGATTTCGATCCGCAGGTCACGGACTACCAGCATGATTCACCTCCCCACTTTGGAAGCGGCCTTCCACCAAAGCGTCACGAACATTCGATCGGGTTTCCCCACCTGCCAATGGCCCGGCTCTCCGGTCAACTCCGGGGTGAGCAGCTCAATCAGCTCCCCATAACGGTGGCGGGGCAAGACTAAACGTCTCCCGTAAAGCTCGACGATATCGTCGACGGATTCAAACCACAGATCGGAACGTGACCGCCACCGCTCGATCGTAGGCACCACCCCGAGCACCTCTTCAACTACCGCCGCCAGGTCGCTGCTCGTCGGACCGTCCGGTCGGTCGAGACTGTGCAGGGCCTGGTAGTAACGACCGAGATGGGTCCACGGATGGGTTTCGGTCATTTCGATGACCACTCCCCGTCGCGCCTTCTTCGCCAAGGCCTCAACAAAAGGGCCAACGTCAGCGACGTCGTAGACAACATGGGCGCACATCCCGACGTCGTGAACCCGCACCTGGCGAGCAACCTCGGGCCAGCGCCCCTCGATGACGCTGACGGGCAGCCCGCGGCCAAGGTCATGAAGGCCGGCCAACATGCCCGGGGCAGGTTCGACCGCGGTGACCCGATGGCCGGCTTGGGCGAGTGGAAGCGAGGCCCGGCCGGTGCCGGCTCCGATGTCGAGGACGGTCCCTCTCGGACCGGCAATGGCCGTCACCCTGGCCGAGGTGGGCGTGGCCTGTTTCGAATCGATCGCGATCTCGGCCCGTCGTTTCCAGGTTGGGGCCGGCCAGCCGTACGGAGACCCTTCGGCCGCGTCGAGCAGAGACTGGGGGATGGCCCAGGCCTCCAAGGCCTGACGCCACCGGTCAGCGGCCGAATTCATCACCCTTGTTGGGTGAGCAGCCCTTCCAGCTGGGCGGCGTGCTCTTCGAGGTGGCCGATCAAGGTGCGCTCGATGATGTCGGTAACCGGAACCTCTCCGGTCCTGTAATGGAGACCGACAGCCCGGTCCCAACCTTCCGGGAGGGCGTGGAGAAATGCCTTCAAATCACTCAGATCGGAGCGGACCTCCTCCCAGAGCGTTTCGATGGGTGTGTCCAATCCTTCTTCGATCCCGGTCATCCGGCTCGGATCATCACTCTTGCGGCCATATGGAACGGCCGCCCCTCCGAACTCGTCGATTACATCCCCCGCTTGCTCGGTCCAGAATTGGATGAATTCAGCCAGATGTCCCCAAACCTGGCCAGCCTCCCACTGCTCACCGGTATGTGGATCGGCTCCGGTAAGGCCATTAAGCGGAGCAGCTACCCGGCGCAGCCGTCGCTCAACCGTGTCGAGCCGATCGAGCCAGGACCGCACATCATTCGTTGTCGACATCGACCCTTCCTCCAGTCCGCCAATATGAGCCGTCGGCCCGAGATAGGAACCCTTCATCAACCATATGTCGACGGAGAGCGGCAAAGTCGGGGTGGAAGGCCAAGAGGATCGCGTTCACCTGCCTCTCGGTGTAGCGGATGCCGACCTCGAACTCCTGGGCGAGACGATCGAGCAGATCGATGGCAAGGCGCAGGAAGTCGTTGAGGCTGAGCAACTGTCCGAGGCTAGACAAATCGACGGCTGTTTAACGTGCTGTGGTGCCCGAGCAGCAGTTCCGCCACACCGGCTTCGCACCCGCCTCAACCAATGTCTGCTGGCAGGCGCTGCAGCGTCCCGAAACGTGGCTGGGAATCGGAGGGGTCAGGTCCATCGACCATCCCACCTTCGATCAGGGTGGTGGCCTGACCGGGTATCGGTTCACGGTCGACGTTGCCGGTTCGACCTACCACGGTACCGCCACCCGATTGGCCCACGAGCCACCAAAACTACTGGAGATGGCTATCGACTCGGACATCGTCGGCGGCCTGGTCGCCGTGTTACTGGACGGCAACCTCGAAGGCACCAAGGTGACCGTCGAGATGCAGATGACCTCAAGGGGTTTCCTGGCAACGATGCTGTTCCCGGTAATCACGGGAGCCGTGGCCACTGGATTTGACAGAACGGCCGACGCATTCATCGCCGCCTTGGCCGGATGAGCTACTCGCCTGCTGCGGCGTCGGCGAGAGACGCGGCTACCTGAGCAGCCTCATCTTTACCGCCGGTGGTGATCTGGGCCCGGTCTGTGAGCAGGGTCACCTGGTTCCTGAGAATCTGGAGGAAGCCGCCGTGGACTCCGATGGTCGTGCGAGATCCGTCGGCCCCTTCTACTTCCACCGCCGAGGTCACGAGCGCCGCCAGTACCGGTTCGTGGTCCGCCATCACGCCGATTTCGCCGTCGGGGGTGCGGGCAACGAGGAAGGCGGCTCCCCCCGACCAGACCGTCGCCTCAGGCGAAACGACGTCGACGTGGAACAGTTTGGCCAAAGGCTACGCCCCCACCTTCTCCAGGTCGCGGGCCTTGGCGGCCACTCCTTCGGCGTCGCCAACCATGTAAAAAGCCTGCTCAGGGTATTGATCCATGTCGCCGGCGATGATCGCTTTGAACGAAGCGATGGTCTGCTCGCGTGGGGTGTACACCCCCGCCTGGCCGGTGAACTGTTCGGCCACGAACATCGGCTGGGCGAAGAAGCGCTGCATCCTCCGGGCCCTCGCCACGGTCAACTTGTCCTCCTCGGACAACTCGTCGATGCCAAGGATGGCGATGATGTCGGTGAGATCTTTGTAGCGCTGCAGGATCCGCTGAACCTCGACGGCGGTGTCGTAGTGATCGTCGCCGACAATCTGCGGATCGAGCGCCCGACTGGTCGAGTCGAGCGGATCCACCGCCGGGTAGATGCCGAGGGCGGTCAACGGTCGGGAAAGCACGGTGGTTGCGTCAAGATGGGCGAAGGCGGTGTGGGGAGCGGGGTCGGTGAGATCGTCGGCCGGCACGTAGATCGCCTGGAGGGAGGTGATCGACCGGCCCTTCAACGACGTGATCCGTTCCTGCAGGACGCCCATCTCCCCTGCCAGGGTGGGCTGATAACCCACGGCCGACGGCATCCGCCCGAGCAGCGTCGACACCTCCGACCCCGCCTGGGTGAAGCGGAAGATGTTGTCGATGAACAGCAGCACATCCTGGCGCTGCACGTCTCGGAAATATTCCGCCATAGTGAGGGCGGACAGGGCCACCCGCAGACGCACACCGGGTGGTTCGTCCATCTGCCCGAAGACCAGGGCAGCCTTTTCCAAGACGCCCGATTCGGTCATTTCGAGAAACAGGTCGTTGCCTTCCCTGGTCCGCTCGCCGACTCCGGCGAAGACCGAAACGCCGCCGTGTTGCTGGGCGACCCGGCGGATCATCTCCTGGATCAAAACGGTTTTGCCGACACCGGCCCCACCAAACAGGCCGATCTTGCCACCCCGCAGGTATGGGCAGATCAGATCGAGCACCTTGATCCCCGTCTCGAATACTTCCTTCTGGGGTTCCACATCTTCAAAGGGGGGCGGCTGGCGATGGATCGGCCAGCGAGGATCGCCGAACTTCTGATCGGGAGCGTCGAGCGAGTCACCCCAGACATTGAAGAGATGCCCCAGGGTTTGGTCACCCACCGGAACGGTGATCGGGGCGCCCAGGTTCCTGACCTCAGCGCCCCGGACCAGGCCATCGGTCGGGGCCAGGGCCACCGCCCGCACCTTGTTATGCCCGAGGTGCTGAGCGGTTTCGGCCAGGACGGTTTTTGACTCCTCCCCTATCGTGATGTCGACTTCGAGGGCGTGGAGCAGCTCCGGGAGACCGTCGGGGGGGAACTCGACGTCGACGACCGGTCCCGCCACTTTGACGATCCGTCCCTGTGATGTGGTTTCAGCCATGTCCGCTCCTAGTTTCGTCCCTCGTGACTTGCCACTATCGGATACCGGCCAGCGCCTCGGCACCGCCGACGATCTCGGAGATCTCGGTGGTGATCTCGGCCTGCCGCGCCCGGTTCGCTGAGATCGTGAGCGACCTGATCAATTCGTCGGCGTTGTCAGTGGCCGCCTTCATCGCCCTCCGTCTGGCCGAGTGCTCGGACGCCGACGCTTCCAGCAACATGTTGAAAATGATGGCCTCGACGTAGCGGGGCAGGAGACGATCAAGGATTTCGGTCGGTGAGGGCTCGTAGCTGTAGTCGACGCTGCCCACCGGGCCCCCGCTGGGCGGCTCGATCGGCAGCAGGTCATAGCGGGTTGCAATCTGAGTCATGGCCGACTGGAAGCGGGTGAAGAACGCTTCGACGGCGTCGACTTCACCCGAGGCGAAGGCGCCCATCACGGCGTCCGCCACCGCCCGGGCGTCGCCATAACCGGGGGTATCGGTCACACCCAGAAACCCACGCTCGATCCGGTAGCCCCGGTACCGAAAATAGGACTGGGCCTTCTTGCCGACGGCGAAGATTCGGATGTCCTTTCCCTCTCGACGCTGGTCGATGATTCGCTGTTCGGCCATACGAATGATGGTGGAGGCATAGGCGCCTGCCAGGCCCCGGTCCGAGGAAACGACGAGAACCCCTACGGTTCTAACTTCCCTTTTGGCCGCCAGCAGGTGGGCGCTACCCGCTCCGGCGCCGCCCACATTCTGGATGACCTCGATGAGTTTGGCTGTGTAGGGCTTGGAGGCCAGCACCCTGGCCGAAGCCCGGGGAATGCGGGAAGCGGCGATCAACTCCATTGCCTGGGTGATCTTCTGCGTGGCCTGAACGCTCCGTATCCGCCTCCTCGTGTCGCGAAGCTCGGCGCTGGCCATGAGCGCTCAACCCTCCGTGCTGGCCGAGAAGCCGGCTTTGAAGGCCCCGATCGCCTCGCGCAGGCGATCCTCGTCAGGGAGATCACCGGTCGCCGCGATGTGATCCCGCAGGTCGGGATAACGATCGGTGACAAACTTGCGCAGGCCGGCTTCAAATCGCCGGATGTTCTCGACGGGGATCGAGTCCATGTGACCGTTGGTGACGGCGTATATCGACACGATCTGATCCTCGACGGGGACGGGCGAGAACTGCCCCTGTTTGAGCACCTCCACCACTCGGCGGCCCCGCTCGAGTTGGGCCAGGGAGGCGGCGTCGAGCTCCGAGCCGAACTCGGCAAAAGCGGCAAGCTCCCGATACTGGGCCAGATTGAGACGAAGCGGTCCGGCAATTTTGCGCATTGCTTTGACCTGGGCATTCCCGCCCACCCGCGATACGGAGATACCCGCATTCATCGCCGGCCGGATCCCCTGGTAAAAGAGGTCGGTCTCCAAGAAGCACTGGCCGTCGGTGATCGAGATGACGTTGGTGGGGATGTAGGCCGACACGTCATTGGCCTTGGTTTCGATCACCGGCAGGCCGGTCAGCGAGCCGCCGCCCAGTTCTTGAGAAAGTTTGGCGCAGCGTTCGAGCAGCCGACTGTGCAAATAGAAGACGTCGCCGGGGTAGGCCTCCCGGCCCGGTGGCCTTCTCAGGAGCAGCGAAATTTCGCGATAGGCGACGGCCTGTTTGGAGAGGTCGTCGAACATGACCAGGGCGTGTTCACCCTTGTACATCCAGTATTGACCAATGGCCGAACCGGCGTACGGCGCATACATCTGGAGAGCCGCCGGATCTGAGGCGGGGGCGTTGACCACCACGGTGTATTCGAGAGCTCCGGCCCGGTCGAGGGTGTCGACAACTTCGGCAACTGTCGATGCTTTCTGGCCGACGGCCACATAGACACATTTGACGGCCTTTTCGGTGCCCCAGTACTGCTTCTGGTTGATGATCGTGTCTACCAGCAGGGCCGTCTTTCCCGTCTGGCGGTCACCGATGATCAGCTGGCGCTGACCCCGCCCGATCGGAGTCATCGAATCAATGGCCTTGATCCCGGTTTGCAGGGGCTCTTTCACCGGCTGCCTTTCGACCACCGATGGCGCCTGCACTTCGAGCAAACGTCGCTCGGTGGAGTTGATCGGACCCTTGCCGTCGATGGGGTTGCCCAGCGGGTCGATGACCCGGCCGAGCATGGCGTCGCCCACCGGTACCGACAGGACCGTACCGGTCTGCTTGACGGTGGCGCCCTCTTCGATGTGGGAGGACTCACCCATCAGCACCACCCCGAGGTCGGTTTCATCGATATTGAGCGCAACCCCGCGCAGGCCCCCGGGGAACTCGAGAAGCTCGGACGCCATCACCTTGGGAAGCCCCTTGACCCGGGCGACGCCGTCGGCCACAGCTGTGACGTAGCCGACCGTCTCCTGCTCGAGGGTGGGCGACCACGCTGCCAGGCTCTTCTTGAGCGAGTCGGTTATGTCCTCTCGGGTAATGGTCAGGTCAGCCATTTAGCATCTCCTCGGAAGCCGATCGTCTAGACATTGAGCGCCTGGCGAGCAGAGGCCAGCTTTCGGGCCACGCTGCCGTCGAACACCATGTCGCCAACGGTGGCGACGATGCCACCGACCACCCCCGGGTCAACCACTGCTTTGACCTCCAGATCCTTGCCGGTTGCTTTGGAGAGGGCTCGAGCCAGCCGGTCGAGCGTGGCGGGTTCGAGAGGGATGGCCGATCGGATCTCGGCGACGGCCTTGGCCCTGGTGGCGGCTGCTTTGGTGACGAAGGAGTTGACAATGTCAGGAAGGACGGAGGCGTGTCCCTGACCGACTATCAACTTGATGAGACCGACCGTCACATCCGATGCCCGGCCGCCCAGCAACTCGTCGACAATCGAGCGTTTGAGGTCGGACCCGAGCTGTGGGTTGGTAAGAGCCTCACGCAGCTCGTTGGAATTGGAAAACGTCTGAGCGACGGCGAAGAGTTCACGCTCTACCCGCTCCAGCTCTCCTTCGGCCTGAGCCACTTCGAGAATGGCCGAGGCGTATCCGCCTACCCGATCGAACCCTCTACCGTCCGGCACTTATTTGCTCTCCAATTCGGCGATGTATTGATCGACCAGACCCAGCTGTGT
>JBQTHI010000038.1:0-7427 GCA_052390035.1 Actinomycetota bacterium
CGAAGGGCCCTCCCGACACGTTGCACACCCAAAGGGTTCGCATGAACTTCAGACCGGGAAGCCTCCCCAGGTTGTTTGTGTGCCATTCCCGGAGATCGGGGTTGCTCGACCCTTGGCCAACGATGGGGTTAACAACGACGTCATCGCTGAACTTATTCACCACCGCCGCGATGGCGAAAACGCCACCCAGCCTCTCATACAGACTCGACTCGGCCATGACTCAATCCTCCTCGTGCCTTCGGACAGGAATGCAGCCCCGATCGCTAGTCGGTAGGTGTGGATGCGTCGGTGCATGTGCCTGCGCAGAGGCACTATACGCACAGGAGGCGCATCCAGTTCGAGCTGTTGAGAGGAGTCGTATCTGTCGATCCCGATCCTTCGGAACGGGGACGTGCCCCTTGGCCCGCAGCGGAGTGTCGGCTTTGGGGTACACCTCGAGCTCCACCACCGAACGGCGAGGCGGATTCAACGCCGAGACGGAAGAGGTCGACCACCGACACCCTCAACGGAACGACTAGCGCGGATTGCAGAGAGCCATTGCCACCTCCTCGCTTTTGAAACCTCCTTGGGTCCACAGCTCCCCACCGGCGGCGAGTCGGCTCAAGCTGGAGCCCGCGTGTCCTGCCAGTCGGCAAGCGGGATCGACGGCCCGGGTGCGATGCGAGTCACATCAACGGCCCTCCCTCCGGGGATGGTCCAGTCTCGCCGGTCGAGGAGGCCGCCGCTCTCGCCACCTCCGGGAACACGTCAGGTTGTCTGGAGGCAGTCGAGGTGAAGTTCCAACCGGTCGGCGAGCTCGACCAACATCGACGCCTCGAGTGCGTCAGGCATCGTCACGGCGCGAGTCCGAACGTCGCCGACGAACGCTTGGAGAGGTTGCGACACGCCGACGGCGAGATCCTGTCCGCGTCTCCGAGCAGGTTGCCTTACTGGTGCGAGCTCGCCGGACACCGCGGCGGAGCGTCCGTCGATGCGCTCCTCGGAACCACGAGACGGCCGGATTGCTCGATCAGGAAGGACACCATGTTCTGGAGCTCGGGCCGCCGCGGTGAGGTTGACCCCGATCACATAGAACTCCTCAGACCTGATCACTGAAACTCCTCACCCTCTGGAAATACCCGTAATGGGAGGTGCCCAAACCGGGCCGGGACCGCGAGATTGTGGAGGAGCATCTGGGCTCCCTGGGAGGGGACTGGCGACTTCGTAACGATTGCGAGACGCTCGCACCCCAGGATGACGGGGAAGGAGGGCACAAGCTTTGTCTCGGGTCACACTTACTACTCGGCTTCTACCCGTCATCTGGGTTCCCACCCCTGCCCTCCATCCCCGACCCGCATCCGTGGGCATCAGTTGCCATTCCATGGCCCGACCATCCGTTCGGATAGGTGCGGCCGGGCTCGGAGGTCTTCTCAGCACCGGTCTTCGGCATCGGCGCGTGAGGAGGTAGCTGCTCACGTCTGAGATCGCGGCCCGATATAGGGCGCCCTTCCTCTCAGCCGGCAGACGGCTGATTGCCCGTCATCCGGTGGCGGCCTTCTTGATCATGGTTTATGGGGTGAACGTGGCGGTCGCCCTTCCGCCGGCTCTGACCCGGCGCGACCTGCTGCCGTTCGGTCAGGCTCCCTACGACTGGCTGGGCCACATCCTCGGATCGGCGCTACCGGCCTTCCTGGTGATGGCGGCCGTGCACGGCCGGGCCGGCGTTCGCGACTTGGCCCGTCGGAGCCTGCGGTGGCGGGTCGGCGTCCGCTGGTACGTACTTGCGCTTCTTGGGATGCCGGTCGCAACGGTATTGGTCGCCAGCGCCCTTTTGGGTGCTGCACCACTCAACGCCCTGTTGGAGGAGTGGGCGTCGCTGTTCACGGTGATCCTGCCCCAGTTGTTGCTGCTGATCGTGTTCTCCAACCTCTACGAGGAGATCGGCTGGACGGGATTTCTCTTCGCGCGACTGCAACACCGCTATGGGCCGCTCAAAGCCAGCGTCGTCGTAACAGTCCCTTTTGCGCTCTTCGATCTGCCGGGCTTCATCGTGGAGAGCGGATCGGTCACTCTTGCCCTTGCGCTGCTGGGCCTCTTTGTGATTCCCCACCTGTGCAGCCGGGTCATCGTGGCGTGGCTCTACAACAACACCAATCACAGCGTGCTGTTGGTGGGCCTCTTCCACTCAGCCTTCAACGCCACCACCCAGGAGTTTGCTCGCCGGTTCATCCCCGCTCCGGTCGAGGTCCAGTTCTTGATCCTGAACGGCATCTTGATCGGTGCCGCCGTCCTCATCGCCGTCCTCACGAGAGGGCGTCTGTCATATACACGAGCAGTAGGCCCCAACAGGATGTCCACGACGAGACAGGAGACACCCGCGTGCGGTAGGGAGCAAGATGCTTTCAGAGAAGGAGGACAAACGCTCACCGTTAGGAGCGAGCGATGATCGAGCGCCATCAGAGGACCGTCCCCTCGGGGGCCCCTCTGTCACCCATCCGTCGCATCGCCTTCACGACCTGGGCGGTAGTCCTCGTGGCCGTCGTCGGGCTAAGGTTCTTCGGACTCACCACCCTCGTCATCGGATGGTTCGGAGACCGTCGAAGGTGTGGCCGGACCGGTCACCGAGCTTGGCTACGGCGCTCTGGTTGGCATCATCCTCGCGATGGGGTTGGCATCTCAGCTCCGAGGTCCCGACCGGAACATCGCAGGCATACAACAGGCGGCCCTCGTGATCCCGGCCCTGCTGATCGGGTCGGCGATCGCCTTCGACGCGCAGAATCTCCTCCCGGCGGCGATCTTGTCGGCTGCAGTGGGGATCCTGCTGGCCTTGCATTCGGCCCGGGGGGAGTTGTTCAGGCCCGGCGGTGCGATCAGCCGCCTCGTGCTGGCCATCACGCTCCTCGGTGCCCTCCCTCTCCTGCGCTACGCGCTGGAGATGGGTGCACAGGCACGAATCTCGAAGGCCCTCCGCACCATGTGCAGCGCCTCTCCACCATGGCCGCCATGGCCATCGCGATCGTGCTGGTGGGTTTGCTTGCCGCCTCCAAGACGCAGGGGTGGAGGATCCCGGCCTGGAGTTCGGGGGCGGCCACCATGGTGTTTGGGCTGGCGTAGATGGCCTTCCCGAATCATCCGAGTGCCCAGGGGCGTGGAGGGGGGGTCTTGGCCATTGCTGGTGGTGTCCTGTTCATCGCCGCGGCCGAATGGGAGGTCCGGAGGGCAAAGACCCCGAAAGAGCAGAACAGGCAGTGACCCACGCCCCTGCTGGCGGACTGATCGGCGGCCTGGCTCGAGGTCATATCGGCGCCGCGCCCCGGGCCGCCTCGGATGTCAGGGCCGCTACCTCGCCGCACCGTGGAGGCCTTTCAGGCCCGGCTCCGGGGGAGGCAGACCTGGATGAGATCACCTCGGGCTGGGTGATTTTCGTGGGGGGGACCCTGCAGCGCGCCTGGGTCGGAGTTTGGCTGCGGCCGACCGTGAGGAGAACGGAGTGAGGGCCCGGCTGGCCTGGACGCTCTGGGCGATGGTCGTCCTCGGCAGCTCCGTCGTCCTGGCCTTCGCCCTCCTCCCCGAGCGGGCCGGCGTGGTGGGATCGATCCGGGGGAGCGAAGAGCCAACGCTGGTTGGGGTCTTCCTGATCCTCGTACTCAGCTCCGGCACCGTGGGAGCGCTGGTCGCCGCCAAGCGTCCCGCCAACCCGATCGGCTGGCTCCTCCTGGTCTCCGCCCTCGCCTACGTGGCGGGTGGGCTCATCGAGACCTACGTCGTCGATGCGTTCTTCGTCCGACCTGGCTCCTTGCCGGTCCTCCCCTGGGTCGTCTGGCTGGAGAGCATCATCTTTGGGCTGGGATTCGGCCTCACGGGCGGCTTCGTCCTCCTGCTCTTCCCCACCGGAAGGCTGCCCTCCCAGCGGTGGAGGCCGGTGGCGTGGGCGGCTGGCACCGGGCTGGCCCTGCTGCTGGCCGGCGGGGCCCTCGCCCCTGATGCCTTCGAGGACCTTCCCATCGAGAGCCCCCTGCAGCTCCGCAGCGGGACCCTGCTGCTGATGCTGGAGGGGAGCGGTTTCGTGCTGTTCATCGGGGCGGTCCTGGCGGGGGTCGGGTCACTGGTGGTCCGCTACCGACGATCCCGCGGGGAGGAACGTCAGCAGCTCAAGTGGGTGGCCTTCAGCGTGCTGGTGATGGGTCTCTACCTGCTCGCCATGACCTTCCTCGAAGCGATCAACGGTGAGGCGCAGGTTCCCGACCAGGTGGAGAACTTGGCCACGACGGCAGCGCTGGCTCTGATGACGGTGGCCATCGGCGTGGCCATCCTCCGCTATCGCCTCTACGACATCGACCTGGTCATCAACCGAACTCTGGTCTACGGGACCCTTACCCTCCTCCTGGGGGCGGTGTACGCGGGCGGGGTGGTGGGCTTACCCACCCTTCTCCCTCTGGAGGAAGACAACGACCTCGTGGTGGCCGCCTCCACCCTGGCGGTAGCAGCCCTCTTCTCCCCTCTGCGTCGGAGAATCCAGGAGTTCGTGGACCGCCGTTTCTATCGCTCCCGCTACAACGCCCAGCGAACCATTGAGGCCTTCTCTTCCCGCCTCAGAGACCAGGTGGACCTGGAGAGCCTCACCCGTGACCTGCAGGAGGTGGTGCTGGACACGCTCCAGCCGGCGGCTGTTTCGCTCTGGCTTCGAGCGCCGGACAGATGAGAGCTCGCCAGGCGCCCTGGGGCGGAACAGGGGCTGGCCCAGATCAGGTTGGGAGCGGCTGAACCGCTCGGCCGACTGGATGTTGACGAAGCCCTCCAAGAGGCTGACTTCTTCGTCGAGCTGCTTGATGGTGTGCTCGGTGATGTTGGCGTCTGCGGGCATGCCTTCACTCGATCGCGTTCACCTACGGATCGAAGCTGTTCTTGAGGGAGTTGGAGCCCGGTTGGACCTCCCGCCGGGGCGGGCTCCTCGGTAGCCGGTTGTCACGCGACGAGTTCGGAGCGAGAAGTATGGGCTGCTGCAGCGCATGGGGAACTGAGCCCACCCTCAGAGGTCCGAGTCCCGAACGAGCAGCAGAGCCAGCCACACGATGTAGGCGGCGAACAAAACACCGACAAGCGCGAAGAAGCCGACCGCGGTCGCTCCCAGGAGATCGACCTCCAGCATCCGGAGGGCGGACCATGCCAGCCCGGCCAGGCCAGCCGACACCCCAATCGCTCCCAAAACGGGCCGCCGCCCACCCAGGAGGACACCGGTCCCGATGAGCCACACTCCCCCGGGAATGACCTGCAGGGTCTGCCAGGCGCCCTTGTAGATGGCATCGACGAGGGTGGCGAAGGCGAGCGCCGTACCCGGGCGGGCTGCCGGGCCTGCGCTCTCGTACGCCTCCATGAGCGGAGGGGCCGCGGTGGCCAGGACCACCGCCCCCAGGGCACCGATCACCACGTACATAAGGCCGCCCACTGTGAACAGGTCGACAAGGGGACCCCGGTGACGGCGGAGCACGGTCCCGACAGCCAGGAACAGCGGTACCAGCAGCAGGTAGTAGCCGAACATGTCGGTGAGGGCGCCCCACCGAAGCAGGCTCGCTGCGGATGCCCCCAATTCCAGCAACTCGGCTGGCTCCAGCAGAACCCCTGGCCTGAAGGCCCCGGCAGCCAGGAAAAGGTAGCCGCTCACGCCCCCGATGACGACCGCCAGCAGGGTAGAGACTCCGGCCACCCTGCGGAACATCTTGTCGGAGACGTGATGAGGACCAGGCTCGTTGAACACTTCTCGGCAGGATAGGGTGCGCCAAACAGCGCCTCCTAGGCTGCCAGGAGCAAGAGCACCCCATCCGGGCGGCCGACCCGGTGGAACGGGTTCCCCGTTATGGCGCCGGCAGGACAATCAGCGAGCAGGCGGAGCGACTCGGCAGGTGTCGACCATCTGCCGCCAGGTGTCCTGGAACGGTCGGCGCAGTGGAGGACGGCTGCGACTCCGCCGAGCGCCTCACTGAGCCCTGCGCGGTCGTCAAGCGACAAGGGGCGGTGAGGAAGACCCAGCTCACCGGCCAAGCTGCCAGCTTCTCGGCATTCCTGCCCAACAGGAGCGGCCGATGCCCGAGCTCGGCGGCTCGTCGAGCCGCCAGCTCTCCGCTGTATCCATATGCCCCGTAGATCGCCCAGTCGCTCACAACGAGAACCTACTTCCACGGATCAGTGGTCGGGGTCGGGGCCAGCAGCACACTCACCTAGGGACCCCATAGGCCAATCCGGGGCCGATCATCCAATGTTCGAGGCGTTTGGCCCTGATCGTCGACTACTCCTGATCGATGCCTGTTTGGGTGTCAACGGCTGTGCTGGGCGACTTGTCGGCTCTGCTCGCCCTGAGGCATCGGGCTGTTCGGGTCGGTCCGACCGGTCAGCATCCAGCAATGGCTCGCCGAGCTTAACGATCGAGGCTGTGCGCCGGCGACCGTCCGGAAGGCCTACCAGATTCTCTAACGGATTTTCGATGCGGCCGTGGAGTCCGGGCTTCTCACCAGGACCCCGTGCCGCGGTGTTCGGCTCCCTCGGGTGGAAGGAAGCGAGATGCGGTTCCTCTCACCCGCAGAGATCACAGAGCTCTCCGACGAGATAGATCCCCGCTACAGGGCACTCGTCCTCGCCGCGGCGAACACGTGTGCACGGTTCGGCGAGCTGGCCGCCCTCGACCTCGACCACTTCGAACCGCTCCGACGCTCGATTCGGATCGAGCGGACCCTGTCAGACGTCAAGGGCACCGTCCAGGTCGGAGAACCCAAGACCCACGCCTCCGTGCGGGCGATCACGTTGCCGACATGGCTTGTCGATGTAATGGCCCAGCACCTCGCGGCGTGGCCGGTGAGCGAGAACCGGCATCTCTTCACCTCCCCTGAGGGTGGGTACCTGCGGGCCACCAACTTCAGGCGCCGCGTCTGGAAGCCGGCGGTGATCGAATCGGTCGGCGAACCCGACCGTGCTCGATGTCTACGAACACCTGCATGAAAGGCCTCGATCGGGACGCTGCGGACGCCCTCGTCTCGCCCTGGACGCGTCTCATGTGGTCGCGGGCCGATTCATCGGATCTCACGAAGGGCCTGTGGAGCGACAGAAACCCCCGTTACTTACGGGGGTTTATGTCGTGGGCGCTACTGGGTTCGAACCAGTGACCTCTGCCGTGTGAAGGCAGCGCTCTACCGCTGAGCCAAGCGCCCGAGGGGAGGCGGATGTTAACCCTCGGGCCGAAGGCTGTTTCAATAGGGCGGTGAATCGAAAACGATTCGAACACGCCGTTGATCAGATCCTGGAGGAGCTTCCTCCCTGGGTTATCGAGCGGATTGACAACCTCGTCGTAGTGGTAGAGGAGCGTCCCGGTGCGGACCAGGATCAGGACCTGCTCGGGCTTTACGAGGGTGTCTCTTTGCCAGAACGGTCAGCGGACTACTGGGGAACCCTCCCGGATC
>JBQTHI010000039.1:0-25719 GCA_052390035.1 Actinomycetota bacterium
CCGGCCGGCCCTCGATCAACGCCGCGGTGGCCTCCAGCTCCCAGCGGGCCCGGTCGAGGTCGTCGGAGAGGGCTTCGAGCTGGCTTAGGGTCGTAGCTTCGGCAAGCCGCGTTTCGGCTGCCTGGAAGGTCTGGGAGGCCTGCCGGTAATGAGCGGTAGCTTCCGGATTGGCCTCGGTGCGGGCGTCGTCGGCCAGGTTGACGATCTGGCCGGCAACAACGTCCATCTGCTGGCGGATTTCGACCCTCGCCTCGTCGAGCCGGCTTGACATCGCTTGTTTCTGCCTGCGGCGGCTGTACCAGAGCCCGAGACCAATCAGACCCACAACGCCGCTGCCGACCAGGACGGGAACGACGGGAAACCCGTCGTTCGACTGGGCCGGCGATGATGGTGAAGTGCCGGTGAGGGCGCCGGCGAACTCGGCGAAGTCGGTGACATAGCTGCTGGCCTCGGTGGCCGAGACGGCGTCGAACGCCCGATCGAGGTCCGACTCGCCATATTCGAAGCTGACCGCACCGACTTCTGCCGGGGTGAGAACCACCACCGTGCCGCTCCCGAGCAGGTCGAGGAGGTCGGCGGCGAGTTGGTCGGCACCGCCGGATGTCTCACCGGCCAGAGCGACGAAGTAAACCGCCGGATGGCGATCAACCAGTAACTCCATCTCGCCGATCGTGGCATCGACACCCTCCTCCACATAAAAGTGGGAAAGCTCCAACTGGTCGATCAACTCACTGGCCGCTAGGGCACCTACCGGGACGGCGATGAGCATGACCAGCCCACAGGCGATCCATATAGTCCGCATCAGATGGAGAGGTCGGCGGTCAACCGGGCGACGTGCCCCTTGGCTTTGATGTTGCGGTACTCGCGCTCGATCTCACCGTCCGGGCTGATGACAAAGGTGGAGCGGATTAGACCGATCGACTCCTTGCCGTAGAGGACCTTCTTCCCCCAAGCCCCGAAACTCTCCGCCACCCGATGATCGACATCGGAGAGCAACGGAAAAGGCAGGTCCTCCTTCTCCCGAAAACGGGCGTTGCGGGCGGGAGGATCGGGGCTGACACCGACGAGGTCGAGCCCGGAGGCCAGCAGAGCCCGGTAGTTGTCACGGAAGTCACAGGCCTCGGTGGTGCAGCCCGGGGTCATGGCGGCCGGATAAAAGAAGACGACCAATCGCCGGCCGCGGAACTCGGAAGCCGACACCGGGTTGCCGTCCTGGTCTGGAAGGGTGAAGTCGACTGGCATGGTCCGCAAACTAACGGTCTTCCGTCGGCAACTGCTATCGGCCGACAAGGGCTCGCAGGAAGAAGCCGAGGTTGGCTGGGCGCTCTCCCAGCCTGCGGACAAGGTACGGGTACCAACGCGATCCGTACGGAACGTAGACCCGAAGCGGGTAGCCGGCCGCCGCCAGCTCTTTCTGCGAGCCGGTGCGCACGCCATACAACATCTGAAACTCGAAGCCGTCCGGCCGATCAATGGCCAGCTTGCGGGCAAGATCCAACAGATGGGGATCGTGGGTGGCGATGGCCGGGGTGACCCTGTGGTCGGACATCAGTGCCGCCAGCAGCCGGGTAAAGGCCAGGTCGACCTCGTGCTTGGACGAGAAGGCAACCGTTGCCGGCTCGACATAGGCACCTTTGCACAAACGAAGGTGACCCCCGAGTGGTGCGAGCGCCGTCAGGTCGGAAGGAGTGCGAAAGAGGTAGGCCTGCAGTGCCAGACCTAAATTGCCGTGGCGGCGCTGGGCGGCGCCGTAGAGGTCGACGGTGGCGGCCGTGTAGGTGCTGTCCTCCATGTCGATGGTGACGGTCAACCCGAGTTCGCCTGCGCGGGTGGCCAGCCGGTTGAGGGCATCGGCCGTGAAATCGCGGTCGATCGACAGGCCAAGTTGGGTCAGCTTGATCGAGATGTTGCCTTCGATGTGTTCGGCCGCGATTCGATCAAGACAATCCTGATACCCGGCGAGGGCAGTGTCTGCTTCGCTGCGACTGGTCACCTCCTCCCCGAGCAGGTCGAGGGAGACCTTCATACCGCCGCGGTTGAGGGTGTGGGCGACGGAGACCGCCTCGGCCAGGGTCTCCCCTGCCACGAAGCGACGGGCCAAGGCCCTCCCCGCCATCGTCCCGGTAACCAGGTGCCGCACCGGACGCGACTCGGCAGTGGCGACCACCACCCGAGAGAAAAGGCTCACGTCGAGCCGAGCTCCCGAGCCCGCTGGGCGGCGGCTCGTACCGCGTCTTCCACTAGGGCCCGGAATCCGCGTTCCTCGAGGACGTGCACTGCTGCCGCGGTGGTGCCGCCCGGCGAAGTCACCTGACCCCGCAGCTCGGAGGGACCTCGGCCGGTTTCGGTGAGGAGATGTCCGGCTCCGCGAATGGTCTGATGGACGAACGTCTCAGCCACATCCCGGGGTAGCCCTTCCCGGATGGCAGCTTCGGTGAGGGCTTCGGCAAGGAGAAAGACATACGCCGGCCCGGTGCCCGAGACGGCGGTGACTGCATCGAGAA
The DNA here is from genome assembly GCA_052390035.1 of Actinomycetota bacterium. Taxonomy (GTDB): domain Bacteria; phylum Actinomycetota; class Acidimicrobiia; order Spongiisociales; family ZC4RG35; genus JBQTHI01. The sequence continues at coordinate 2,505 of JBQTHI010000039.1, forward strand.
GGCTCTCATCCATCTCCTGCACCGATCCAACTGCCGTCAGAACCCGCTTAGCCAGCTCGAGATGACTGGACGCCGCAAAACGCCCGGCTGCCATGCCGGTCACTCCTTCGCCGACCAGAGCCGGCGTATTGGGCATGGCACGCACCACCGGAACCTCGCCGAGGGCAGCCTCGTAAGTGGTGGTAGGTACGCCGGCGGCGATGGAGAGGACCAACTGGGATCCGTCGACCTCCCCCGCTAGCTTCGCCAGCAGGTGTGCAACGTCGCGGGGCTTCACCGCCACGACCACCACCTCTTTGCCCGACACGGCCTGACCGGGATCGAGGGTTACGTGGATCCCGGTCCGCACCTTGATGGGATCGACCCGGTCCGGACGCCGGATCGCTACCGAAAGCTCGTCGACCACCCAACCTGCAGCCATCAGGCCGGTAACCAGCGCCTCGCCCATGGCGCCGAAGCCGAGCACGGCCACCGACGGGCGCTGGGTCATGGCGGCGAGTATATGGAACCTGCCTCCCGGCGCTGGGGCCGTTCGGGGTGTTGACCGTCGAGAAGGGCCTCGAGGAGCTCCACCACATTTGAGACGGCCGGCTGGCTGGAACCACCGGGGATTATCAAGTCGGCTAGTCCCTTGGATGGTTCGACATATTGGAGGTACATGGGCTTGACCGTCTGGAAATATTGAACGAGGACCGATTCCAGGGTTCGGCCCCGCTCCCTGATGTCCCGCTGCAGCCGGCGAGCCAAACGGACGTCGGCCTCGGTGTCCACAAAAACCCTGAGATCGATTTCGGCACGGAGGTCGGCCAGTGCCAGGACGAGGATGCCGTCGATTATTACGACCGGCGCCGGCTCGATCGCTTCAGCCGATTTCGCCCGCAGGTGAATCGTGAAGTCGTAGGAGGGTCTCGCTATCGGCTGCCCGCGCCGCAGCTGGTGGAGATGTTCGATGAGAAGCTCGGTCTCCAACGAATCTGGATGGTCGTAGTTGAGCTGCGTCCTCTCCTCGAAGCTGAGGTCCGGGCGGTGGCGGTAATAGGCGTCGTGCTGAATGAGCGCCACCTTCGGCAACGATGCGGCCAAAGCTTGGGCGATGGTGGTCTTTCCTGATCCGGACCCCCCAGCGATCCCCACGACGATCGGTCGGCTAGCCGCTTGGTCGGGATGCACGGCCGAGACAGTACCGACTACTCGGTACTCGAATACCGTGTAGCCGGATCAGCCGTTGCCTGTGCGGAGCTTGCGCATGTCGCCCAGGACTCCGGAGACGAGGGTGGTCTCGGCTGAAGCGGCCACCGACTTCAACGATCTACGCGTCGTCCCCGTATCGCCTTCTTCCTGATCGTTGCGAAAGGAAGTGCTCAGATCTACGTCGGCGCCGGCGGGGCGGTCGCTCAACCAGTCGAGCACCGGCGGTTCTTGCTCTTCGTCTTCGACCTCTGGCTCCGGTTCTTCCAGCTCCGGTGTGGATCGGTCGGGCTCGACGACAACTTCCGGCTCGTGTTGCTGGGTTGGCAGGGCGGCAGGTTCGGGTTCTGGCTCGCGCCTTTTGGTGAGCTCCTCCGGTCCCTTCACCGTCAGGCCGCGGACGAGAAGGGTGTTGATGATCTGCAGGGCGTAGGCGCGGCCGATCATGGGCTCGAGCGCGGCCAATGTGAATGACGGCACCAGGCTGACGAGGGCGGCCCACTCTTCGGCATGCAAGGTCACCGGTGAGGGAACGTCGGGGGTGAGGGTAAGGAGGGTGCGCTCCCCTACTCCCTGCCGGAACACGTCCTCCTCGATCATCCGGAGACGGAGCACTTCCGACATGAGCTCGGAGACGTCCCACCCCGGGCTGCCCGGTTGCATCTCGGGATCGCCGACCAGGAAGGACCCTTCGGTCGCTCCCGACAGCACGTACAAGGCATCGACCGTGGATCGGACGGCATCCTCATGTCGGGGTGAAGACCGAACGCCGGCCAGGGCGGCCCCGACGATTCTGCCGTCGTCGAAGTGGACGACCCCGGCCCGGGTTCCCTCGATACGGAGAGTCGCGGTTTTGCCGGTGACCCGCATCATGTTGAGCAGATCGCTCACCGACCAGTTGCTCAGATTACCTGAGAGCAGCATGCCGCATTCCCTCCTAAAGGATCAACCCTTTATCGGCCCGGCCAGGATCGGAGTTGAGGCTCCCTTCAGGCGTTTCCTATTCCCTTCATCTCCCGTTTGCGCTGGCGGAGGTCGGCTACATCCTCCCAGGCGGCGACATCGGCTATCGACGGCCAATCGGCCGCCTCCTCCTCCCAACCGGGTGGTCGCACCTCCATCCTCTTGCCTAGCACTCCCACAAAAATTCGGGCCTTTTGTTCTCCGTACCCGGGGAGTTCACGTAGGCGTCGGTAAAGCACCGAGCCCGACTCGGCACTTCGCCAGAGGGCGGCGGCGTCGCCGTCGTAATTGGCGACCAAAAATCGGCACAGCTCCTGGGTGCGGCGGGCAAAGGAACCAGGGAACCGGTGGATGGCCGGCGGACCCTTGAAGAGCCTTTCGAGGTCTTGTGGATCATGCTCGGCCAGATCGCCGGCGGCGAGAGGTTTGCCCAAGCGTTGGGAGAGAAGGTACGGACCGTAGAAGGCCCTTTCCATAGGGAACTGCTGATCGAGCAACATCCCGATCAGCAGGGCGAGGGGATCTTCAGCCAACAACCGGTCGGCGTCGGCATCACCCGTCCAAGGTAGTGAATCCGGCATCGGCCCATTCTGGCCCGCTCGAATACCGGCCGCGGCCATCACCGCCCATCGAGGGTCAGCTCGACCGGATGACGATCCAGATGACCAGAAGCGCAACCGGCAGCAACTCCAGCGGTAGGCGGCCGAGTCGTGTTCTCATGTTGACGAGATGCTCGTGGCCGAGCTTCGATACATCGATTGTCTGGTCGATGCGACATCGGGCATTTATTGGCTTTCCCCCATAGGACGCATGTATCGGCGCACTGGGTCCATTCGCTCAAGTGATTCCTGGGGGACGGTCGACCTATCTGGCCTGGACACCCGGGTTGTCTCACTAGCCTCGGATGGCATGCAGGTCCTCCACAGCAGGGTCGACAGGAAGGACGACGAGTTCATCGCCAACTACGAGGCGATGAAGAAGAAGCTCGACGAGTTCGAGTCCTTGCAGGCCCAAGCGCGTTTGGGCGGGGGGCAAAAGTACATCGAGCGGCATAAGGCGCGAGGGAAGCTTCTCGTCAGGGAGCGCATCGAGTTGCTGCTCGACACCGACACCCCTTTCCTCGAGCTTTCGACGCTGGCGGCGTGGGGTACGGAAAAGAACCTGGGGGCCAACGCTGTGACCGGGCTGGGCGTGATTTCGGGAGTCGAGTGCGTCGTCTCGGCCAACGATCCAACCAGTCAAGCCGGATCATCCAACCGGTACAGCCTGGCGAAAACATTGCGCGCCCAGGACATCGCCCGCCAGAACCGCCTTCCGCTCATCAACCTGGTCGAGTCCGGTGGGGCCGACCTACCCGACCAGGCCGAAGTCTTCATCACCGGGGGCAAATGGTTCCGCAACCTCACCCAGCTTTCCCGGATGGGGATACCGACCATCGCCCTCGTATTCGGCAGCTCCACCGCCGGCGGGGCATACGTCCCGGCGATGTGCGATTACGCCGTGATGGTCAAGGACCGCGCCAAAGTGTTTCTTGGCGGCCCCCCCCTGGTGAAGATGGCCACAGGCGAGGAGTCAACCGACGAGGAGCTGGGAGGCGCCGAGATGCATTCCCGGGTGTCAGGACTGTCGGACTACTTCGCCCAGGACGAGCTCGACGCTCTCCGGATCGGCCGGGAGATCGTTGCCCACTTCAACTGGCGGAAGTGGGGCTACGGACCGACCCAGCCGGCCGAGCCGCCCATCTACGACACCGATGACCTGCTCGGGGTGATCCCCCAGGATCTCCGGGTCCCATTTGAAATGAGAGAGGTGCTGGGCCGGGTGCTCGACGGATCCCGGTTCGAGGAATACAAGGCGGCTTACGGCACCTCGGTGCTGACTGGCTGGGGATCGATCCATGGTTTCGTGGTCGGGGTTATCGCCAACCAGCAGGGTGTTCTCTTCTCCGGGGAGGCACAGAAGGCGACCGAATTCATCCAACTCTGCAACCGTTACGACACCCCCATCCTCTTCATCCACAACACCACCGGCTACATGGTGGGAAAGGAGTACGAGCAGCGGGGAATCATCAAGGACGGGGCGAAGATGATCAACGCCGTCGCCAACTCCACCGTGCCCCACCTGGCGCTGATGGCCGGGGTCTCATATGGCGCCGGCAACTATGGGATGTCGGGACGGTCCTACGACCCCCGGTTCGTGTTCGGATGGCCGAACCACCAGGTGGCGGTGATGGGTCCCAAGCAGCTGGCCGGGGTGATGTCGATCATCGCCCGGCAGGCGGCGCTGGATCAAGGGCGGCCATTTGACCAGGAGACCGACGACCAGCGCCGGGCACTGATCGAGGCCCAGATCGAACACGAAGAGCAATCGTATTTCTCCACCGCCCGGATCCGCGATGACGGCCTCATCGATCCTCGTGATACCCGCACGGTGTTGGGAATCGCCCTCTCGGCGGTGCACTCGGGGGCGGTCAAAGGCTCCGCCGAGTTCGGGGTCTTCCGCATGTAGCGGGTTATCGTCAGGAGATGGCCAAGCTCGATGCCAGCAAGCGGGCCAGCCTGCCGGACAGCGCCTTCGCCTACGTCGATTCGCAAGGGAGGCGTCGTTTGCCGATAAACGACGAGGCCCATGTCCGTAATGCCCTCGCTCGTTTCAACCAGGTTTCCTTTGAGAGCGAGACGGCGCGGAGCAGGGCACGGCGCCGGCTGCTGAACGCGGCGAAGAAATACGGCATCGTTCCGGTCGGCTTCATCAGTGGTCAAATCGAATCCGAGCAGGAGCACGCCGCCGCCGGTCGGATGGTGATCGAGTTGGGCAAGGTTGGCGCTCCGGGCGAACTCGAACAGAGCCTGCGCACGGCTCTCAATGACTCCACTTTGACCGTGCTCTATTGGTCGGATGCCGCCGGCAGTTATTTGGATGGGAGCGGTAAGTCGGTGGCACTGCCCGTCCCTGGGAAGCGGAAGGCAGTCTCCTTCCTCGAGCGGAATGGCCGCCCGCTGTCGGTCCTTGTCCATGACCCGGTCCTACGTGAGCGAGGCGACCTGACCCAAACGGTGATGGCGGCGGTGCGGTTCGTGATCGAGAAGGAGAGCCTGCTTTCCCAAATCCACGCCTCATCCACCGACGCCGCAAGGCTTCCTACCGGTTTTGTGACCCTGATGATGACCGACATCGAGAGTTCGACCTCCCTCCTCCATGATCTCGGAGAGGTCTATGCGACCTTGCTCAACGGAGTGCGTGGGGTCGTTCGAAGGTGTGTTTTGGCGGAGGGTGGCAGGGAGATCGATGCCCGGGCTGACGAATTCTTCGCCGTGTTCGAAGAGGCGAGCCGTGCTCTGTCCGCGGCCATCGAGATCAACCGAGAGCTGCGCCGGACGAGCTGGCCTCGCGACGTCGAGGTCCGGCTACGCATCGGGCTCCACAGCGGACGTCCGAGCCTGACCGATGTTGGCTATATCGGTATGGCGGTCCATACCACCGCCAGGGTTTGCGGGGTGGCGCGGGGCGGAGAGATTGTGGTCTCCGGTGACACGAAGACGGCGGTAGGAGAGGCACCGGGCGTCCGGTTCGGCCACCTCGGAGCCCGCCGGCTGGCAGGGCTGACCGAGATGCACAACTTGTTCCGGGTCGAGGTTGACCGGTGAATCTAAAGACGCAAACGTGCCGCCGGGCAGCCCCGTCTGTGAAGGAAAACCCACCAAAGCGGTTCGAAAACCAGCACGGAGGTGAGTGGCGAAGAGGCCTGTGCAGAGAAACCCACCGGAATGGTGCGTTTTCCTTCACAGACGCCCGGCATACGACCGCCGGGTTGGGGTGAAGAACAGAATATGGACCACCTCCTCCGCTGGCCCGCCCGCAGGCATCCTGTCCGCCTTCTATGAACCGCGCCCGATCGAGAGACCGCTCTCGGCCTTCCACTTGATCGAGCACCCTAACGAGGGGAACTGGTTGGTGGGAGCCGGGTCGCCCGCCAGCACCGCGTCGATTGCCGCCCGCAGGCTTTCACCGGTTACGGGCATGCCATTGCCGGGGCGGGCGTCATCAAATTGGCCCCGGTAAACCAGTCTTCGGTCGGAGTCGAACAAGTAGAAGTCGGGGGTGCAGGCAGCCGCAAATGCCCGCGCCACCGCCTGATCTTCGTCGAACAACACCGGAAACCGGTAACCGAGCCGATCGGCCACTCGAGCCAGCTCGCCCGGGGCATCTTCGGGATAAGCATCGACGTCATTGGACGAGACACCCACGATCGCCAGGTCGGAGTCCCGGTAGTCAATCCCCAATGCCACCAGACCGGGCTGGATCAGCTTGACATATGGGCAGTGGTTGCAGATGAACATCACCAACAGTGCCTTCTCCCCGAAACCGGAGTCGGACACCATGTCCCCGGTTCGCACATCCGGTAATGAGAAGGCGGGCACGCCCGTGCCGAGAGCGAGCATCGTCGAAGCTACGGCCATCATGTCCTCCAGGTCGTTGGGGGCAGATCGTATAAGGCTTTCGCCTCCAACTAACCGGCGTCGAGCTCGGCCACCAATCGGCGGGGGGCCACCAGCCGGTAGGCCTGCTCGACGATGTCGCCTATCTCGCTCCAATCGACCGGACCGTCGAGGTAGACCCCGAGCCAGCCACGATGTCCGACATATGGCGGAACGAAGAAGCGCCGCGGGTCGGACTCCACCATGTCTCTTTGGGCGCCAACGGACGCCGCGCACCAGAAGCCAACTCGATCATCGTGGTGATGATCGGCGTAAGTAACGAAGACCTTTCTGCCCTGCACGAACCAGGTTGGTTCGCCGTGGCTCAAACGTTCGCTGACCTCCGGCAGGGTCAGGCACAAACGTCTGAGAGCCGGCAAGGGGTCCAAGGGCATCATGCCATTCTGACCGGGGCAAACGGGAATGATGGGTCGCTACCCTCGCCGACCGTGATCCGAAAGGTCCTGGTCGCCAATCGTGGTGAAGTCGCCCGGAGAATTTTTCGCACCTGCCGGGCGATGGGGATCGCCACCGTTGCGGTCTTCTCGGAGGCCGACCGCGGCTCGCTCTTCGTGCGAGAGGCGGAACAAGGTTTCTCCCTAGGCGGGAACACCCCGGCCGAGTCGTATCTACGGATCGACGCCCTGGTGGATGCGGCCAGATCGACGGGATCCGACGCCATCCATCCCGGGTACGGCTTTCTGGCCGAAAATGCGGCATTTGCCCAAGCCGTAACGGAGGCCGGCCTGACCTGGATCGGGCCGTCGCCCGAAGCCATTGCCGCCATGGGATCCAAGCTGGAGGCGAAAAGACTGGTCGAGGCGGCGGGGGTGCCGACCCTTCAATCGATCGATCTCACCGGGGCGGCCGATGGCGAGCTTCCCGGCATGGCCGATCGCGTCGGTTGGCCCGTCCTGGTGAAGGCATCGGCCGGCGGAGGGGGTAAGGGGATGCGGATCGTGCGCGAACCCGCCGAATTGGCTGAAGCGGTGGCGGGCGCCCGCCGCGAATCTGCTGCCGCCTTCGGCGACGACACCGTTTTCCTTGAGCGATATCTGGAGGCGACCCGCCACATCGAGATTCAGATATTCGGCGACTTCCAAGGCAACCTCGTCTCGCTGTTCGAGCGTGAGTGCTCGATTCAGCGCCGTCACCAAAAGATCGTGGAGGAGGCCCCCTCAACTGCGCTCGATGAGCCGACCAGGTCACGTATGGGAGAAGCGGCGGTATTGGCGGCGAAGGCCGTGTCATATCGAGGAGCCGGCACCGTCGAGTTTCTCTTCGACAACGGCGAGTTCTATTTCCTCGAAATGAATACCCGGCTGCAGGTCGAGCACCCCGTCACCGAGGAGATCACCGGCCTCGACCTGGTCCGGCTTCAGATCCTGGTGGCCGATGGCCATCCGCTTCCCGAGGAAGCTCTCGATCCCCTGAGACTGGGCCACGCCGTCGAGGTCCGCCTATACGCCGAAGACGTCCAACATGGATTTTTGCCGGTCAGCGGGACGATGGACCGTTTTCAGTTTCCGGAATGGAACGGTTTACGCGTCGAATCAGGAGTGGAAAGCGGCTCCGAGATCTCCCCCTTTTATGACCCGATGGTCGCCAAAGTGATCGCTTGGGCCGATACGCGGACTGAAGCAGCGGCGCTATTGGCCTCTGCTTTGCAGAGAGCCCACTTGCACGGCACCACCACCAACCGTGACCTCTTGGTGAGGATTCTTCGCCATCCCGAGTTTCTGGCCGGGAAAACCGACACCCACTTCCTCGAGCGCCATGATCCAACCGAGTTGGGAAGGCCCCTCCCCAATTTGGCTTCGGCCAGATTGTCGGCCGTGGCCGCCGCCCTTGCCGGCCAGGTCGAACGACGCCGGCAATCCCCCCTGCTCCGAAACGTTCCATCGGGCTGGCGCAACAGCCCCTCGCAACTGCAGCAAATCCGTTTCGCCTCCGAACTGGGAGACATCGAGGTTGGTTATCGATTTGAGGCGCGTGGAGGCATCACGGTCCAGGTCGATTCGGAACCGCTGGCCGATGCGGCGGTGCAGTCTCTCCAGCCTGATCGGGTCGGCCTGATCACCGGTCACCAACTGAGTTGGTTCTCGGTCAACCGCCAAGGGACGACCCACCACGTCGACGGGCCGGAGGGATACGTCAGGCTGGTCGAGCTGCCTCGCTTCCCGACCGCTCGCCTCGACGAGGAGGCCGGTTCGCTCCACGCTCCAATGCCGGGGAGGGTGGTGAAAGTGGCGATTGCGGAAGGCGACCTGGTGGCCGAAGGGCAGGTACTGATCGTGAGGGAGGCCATGAAGATGGAGCACAGCCTGCGGGCGCCTCACGCCGGCACGGTGCGGGGGATTCGAGCCGTCGCCGGAGATCAGGTGGAGGCGGGCGAGATACTGGTGGTGGTGGAGCCCTAAAGGGGTGAGGAGCCGTGCCGGCCGCCAACCAGTGTTAGGTTCGGGTTTCTATCCGGACGTCGGTGTAACCCAACCCCAACAAGAAGTTGGTGATCACCATGGCGGCATTTTCGTCGGCCTCGGCGATGATCCCCGACGTTCGGGCCTGCTCGACTAGAACCTCCTCGGCGACTCGGCGGGCGTCGGTTTCGAGCCGGGGATCTCCTTTGGTGAAGATGCCGGTGGAACGGTCGAGCACCTGTGTGGCCTCGTTGTCGACCGCCACGTACTGGATATCGGCGGGAGGGAGACGGACCACAACCTCACCCGTCTCCTGATTTACATCAAAGGAGTCCGAGTCGAGTCGGGAGAGATCAACCCCAGCCCCGATCCGCGCCACCGCCAACAATGTCAGTGAGTCGCCGGTGGCCCAGTTGAGCACACCCGCGTCGGTCCCCTTCTCCACGACCGTGTACTCGACGTATTCGACAGTCGTCAAATTGGCCAAGTCGCGGATCGATCGAATCACCGTCGGACCCACCCGTTCGAAAGGCTCACCCTCTAACGCGGTGGTCACATCTTCTACCGTCGGTATGCGTTCGACGAGCGACCTAAGAGCCAGAATTCCCCCGAGCAACACCAGGGCGCCCAGGGCGAAAAACACCGTCAACGCCACTGGCCAGGCAGACGAGCGGCGCTCGGGGACGTTCGGCTGGTTCACGACCGCAAGGTACCCGATATCGTGGCTTGGCGATGAGTACTAACTGTGTCGGGACCGTCGATCTCCTCGAGGGACTTCTTTGGGAGCAGGGCCGTTGACAGAGCGCCTGGGCTTCGCCGGGATGGGGATCATGGGTTCGGGGATGGCTGCCAACCTGATCCGCCACGGCCATCGGGTCACCGTGTGGAATCGGGGCCGAGCCAAGGCCGAAGCGGTGGTCGACGGGGTGGTCGCCGAATCGTTACCCGAGCTCGCGGCCGCTTCTGACGTGATCATGATCTGCGTATCCGATACCCCCGATGTGGAGCGGGTGATCGATGGACTCTCCCCTTCTCTGCGGTCGGGACATCTACTGGTCGACCACTCGACGATCAGCCCGGCCGCCACCGAGGCACTGTCTATCCGGGTGGGCGCTTCTGGGGCGACCTGGCTTGACGCTCCGGTGAGCGGTGGGGCAGAGGGTGCGACCCGCGGAACGTTGTCGACCATGGTCGGCGGAGACGCCCTTGACCTCGAACGGGCCCGACCGTACCTCGAGGCGTACTCGACGACGATCACGCACATCGGACCGGTGGGACATGGCCAGCTCGCCAAGCTGGTGAACCAGATCCTGGTGGTGGGGACCCAGCTGGCCGTCTCTGAGGCACTTTTCTTTGCTCGTCGAGCAGGGCTGGACTTGGCTCGAACGCTCGAGGCGGTCAAAGGTGGGGCGGCGGGATCCTGGATGCTCGCCAACCGTGGTCCGCAGATGCTGGCCGGAGATTGGCGACCCGGCTTCACCATTGATCTGCAACAAAAGGACCTTCGCCTGGTCTTGGAGGCGGCCGACCTCAACGCCACTCCCCTGCCTGGAACCTCATTGATCTTCCAGCTGTACCGATCGCTGCAGGCGTCCGGCCACGGCCCTAAAGGAAACCATGCCTTGATCAAGGCACTCGAGCAACTGGTGGGCCAGCGTGCGGATGCGTGAGGTGATCGCCGATCTGGCAGATGAACAGGGATATCTCGACGGCGTCGTCGCTGCCTTGCCAGCAGGCGAATGGGATCTGGTCACTCCCGCCGAACCCTGGACGATCAGAGACACCATCTCCCATCTTGCCTTCTTCGACGAACGGCAGACCGAAGCAATCAGTGATCCGTCGACGTTCGCAGACGAGGTCAACCGGCGCCTAGGTGGCGACTATCAGGCCTATATGGCGACCGCCATAGACCAGGGCCGCGCCATGACTACCTCCGCCGTTCTGGAGTGGTGGCGCGCGGCTCGGGCCAAGGAGTTGGAGGCCTTCGGTGGCCTCGATCCGGACCGGCAGATCGCCTGGTTCGGACCGCCGATGAAGGCCCGATCGGCGGTGGCCGCCCGGCTCATGGAGACCTGGGCCCACGGACAGGATGTGGTCGACACCTTGGGAATCGTCCGGGTCGCTACCGACCGGCTCTTTCACGTGGCCGACCTGGGCGTGCGGACCTTTTCCTGGAGCTTCGCCAACCGTGGCCTCGAGGTGCCCGCCGAAAGGGTGCGGGTGGCGCTACGGGGACCAAGCGGTGCCACCCGGGTCTGGAACGACGAACGATCGGACTCGATCACCGGCCCGGTGGAGGATTTCTGTCTGGTGGTGGCGCAACGCCGCCATTACCTCGACACCCACTTGGTGATCGAAGGAGAAGTTGCCCGCCGCTTCATGGAAGTAGCTCAGGTCTTCGCTGGTCCTCCCGGTCCGGGGCGCCAACCCACGGAATCCCAAGAGTCGAACCCGGTCTAGGCGCCTCGGCCTGCCCCACCGGGTTCTAGGTGGTTTCGGCCCGGAGAAAGGACGACCCGCCTGCCACCAGCCCTGCGATCGCCGGCAGCCAATATGACACCACCCGATAGACGAGGGTGGGGGCGACAGTGATCTCGGCAGGAAACCCGACGGCGGCCAGTGCCGCCACCAGCCCGGCCTCGGCGAAGCCGATCCCACCCGGGGTGCCGGGAAGACCCCCCACCATCTGGCTCACCCCGAAGGCGGCGAAAGTCTGCATAGGGGTGAGGTGGATACCGAAGGCCTGCATCGCCAGGAATAGGGCAACGGCTTCCAGGGCGAGACGTGCCCACAGCCACATCTGCGATTGGGCGTCGGGTACATGGCTCTCGGCCGGGGGCCCGATCAGTTCGGCGAGCCATTTCGGCAGTCGTCGGGCGGCGAGCCCGATCCAGCGGGTGCCGAACATCAACAGCAGCCCGATCAGAAGCGCCACCACCCCGATTACCCAGGTGCCCGCCTCGAGCGACTCGTACAGACCGCGGTTGATCACCCAGAGAAGGGCGAAACCGGTGCCGATGAGGAGGCCGGCATAGTTCAGCACAGTGGCCCGTACCGCCGCCCCGCCGGCAGACCGGGCTTCTCTGCGCACCATCCACGACATGGCGACGGGGGTGATCGCCCCCCCGGCCGGGATGAGGCGGGCCACCCCGGCTCCGACCAGCGCCGCCCGGAAGGCCTGGCGGGGGTGGAGTTGGGTCCCGTTCTCAGCCAGCCCGTGCCGGAATTGCATACCGAACATCCACTTGGCGGCCATTTGCACCAAGGCCGCCGATCCAACAATCAACCAGGCGACTACTCCGAATGGAGGCAGCTCAAGCCGGTTGAGGGCAAAAACCAGAGCACCCGCGTACAAGATTGCGGCGATCCCGGCGGCCACCAGGACGGACCGTCGATGAAAACGACGCATCAGTCGCGGACTGACTCCTCGGAACCCGCCAAACTGGGCACGCCATCTGTGTCGAAGATGGCACGGTGAAAGGCCGCTCGTATTCCCCGCGGATCTCCGGGGTTGCCCTGGACGCGCCTGATAATCATCAACATGCTCAACCCGAACGCCGCCAAAACGGCCGCCGGCGAACGCTGCACGATGCTGGCCACCACCGGGAGGGAGGCCCACCCGAGGAAGCCACAGAGCCCGCCCCCAAACTTCCAGCCGGCCACCGCCCAGCCCCCCGGCCAGAAAATCAACGACGGGTCGACCCCGACCAGTACTCCGGACGAGGGTGCCAGCCCCCTCCCCGAACGGCTCCTTATAAAAATCGACCAGTTGTGTCCGACGACAATTGCCAAACCGGAAACCGAGACGATGGCCGGACCTACACCCTGGCCCTTCATCACCAGCACCGGGACCAACCCTTTGAGGCCGTCGAGCAAGGCGCCGGCGATGCCAGCAGGAACGCCGACGCTTCGGGTCAGGTTGCCGGCGCCGGCATTCTGGCTTCCGATCTTTCGCAAATCGACGCCGTTAAGACGCCCGATCAGGTAGGAAAACGGAATCGAGCCCAACAGATAAAGGGCACCGGGCAACAGGAACCAGAGGGCCAGCTCGCTCATGCAGGAGGGAAGCTACCAGTCGGTGGCTGGCTGCCGGGAGGCGATCGGGAGGCCGGCTTTCGAGAGGCCCGCTATCGAGAGCCGGCTACAGAGAGTGTGGGAGGAATTGGACGAGGAGCTTCCGCACCGCCTCCGGAGAATCGGTCAGCATCATGTGGCCGGCGTGATCTATTACCTCGACCGTCGATCCTTGGATTAGAACACCAAGCTCTTCCACCGCGCTCGGCCTGACCATGCGGTCGCTTGCACCGCCGACGAGCAGGCACGGGACATCGATCTTGGAAGCGGCGACCTCGCCACCTCGGTAAGCCCCACAGGCGGCCAGGTCGGGTCCCAGGTTGGAAAGCTCACGCTCGAAGAGCCGGGCATTGATACCGGTCTGCCACACGCCAGGATCGGGATGGCCTCCCAGCCGCCCGGCCGTGTCATAGGACCAGCCGATGATCATGGCGATGGCCTCCGGCTCGCATGCATCAGCGACAGCTTGAAGCCGGGGGTTGACAGGCATTCTGGTTCCACATCCGAAGAGGCCAAGTCGATCGACCACCGGTGAGGTGGCTGCCAGTTCCAGAGCGACCAAACCGCCCATGCTGTGCCCCACCGCGGTGACGCTCTCCAGATCGAGCTCGCTCAGCCTGGCATCGACCCAGGCGGCCATCTCCTCGATGGTGGTGAGCCGCGGTTCAAGGTTCGCACCGTGACCGGGAAGGTCGACAGCCACCACGTTGAGTCCGTGATGCGCCAGATATCTGGTCTGATAACGCCAGGCGGTGTGGTTGTTCCCCGCCCCGTGGACCAGAACCACGGTCGGTGCCCGCAGGGCGCCGTCATGTCCTCCCCGGTATCCGAGGCTCATGTCTCCTGGCTGGTCGCCAGCGCCCGGCGTAGATCGTCGATCAGGTCTTCTGGGCTTTCCAGACCGACCGACATGCGCACCATCCCCTGGTCGATCCCTGCAGCCGCCAACCCTTCGTCACCTAGTTGTTGATGGGTGGTCGATGCCGGATGAATCACCAAAGATCGACTGTCCCCGACATTGGCCAGATGCGAGAAGAGCCTCACCGACTCGATGAACCTCGCTCCCGCCGCTCTTCCCCCGCGGATGGTGAACGCCAGGATGGCCCCGGCCCCCCGGGGGAGCAGCTTCTGTCCGAGCAGATAGTCGGGATGATCAACGTCTCCCGGGTAAAGAACCCGCTCCACCTCGGGTGCCTCCTTCAAGAAATCGACCACCGTGACGGTGTTCGCCAGATGGCGGTCCATACGAGCCGGTAGCGACTCGACACCCTGGATCAGCCGAAAAGCGGTGTCAGGGCTCATGCACGCCCCGAAGTCGCGCAAACCTTCGGCCCTCGCCCGGGCAATGAAGGCGGCTGGTCCGAACTCGGCGGTAAAGACCACGTCGTGGTACGGCGGGTACGGTTCGGTCAGGGTGGGGAACCTCGTCGTCTTCTCCCAATCGAACCGCCCGGAGTCGACCAGCACGCCGCCAATGACCGACCCATTGCCGGCGATGAACTTGGTGGCGGAGTGCAACACCAGGTCGGCACCGTGCTCGAATGGCTTGCAGAGGTACGGCGTGGCGAACGTGTTGTCGATCAGGAGTGGCACGCCGGCGCCGTGGGCCAGGTCCGCCACGGCCGGTTGATCGAGAACAGCCATGGCCGGGTTGCCGATCGTCTCACCCACCACCACCCCGGTGTTGGGTTGGATCGCCTGGGCGAGACCGTCGAGATCATGAGGGGCGACAAAGGTGGTGTCCACACCGAACCGGGGCAGGGTGTGCAAAAACAGATTGGCGGTGCCGCCGTAGACCGCCGACGAACAGACGACGTGCCCGCCCGCCCCCACCAGGGTGGTGACGGCAAGAACCATCGCCGCCTGACCGGAGGCGGTGGCAACCGAGCCCACTCCCCCTTCAAGGGCGGAGATCCGCTCTTCGAAGGCGGCGACGGTCGGGTTAGAGATGCGCGAGTAAATGTGCCCTGGGCGTTCCAGGTTGAAAAGCGAGGCGGCGTGGTCGGTATCTTCGAAGACGAAGCTCGCCGTCAAGTAGATCGGGACGATTCGCGCTCCAGTGGCCGGGTCGGGTTTCACCCCGGCATGAACGGCCAGGGTCTCGAAATGAGGGTTGTCGGGCTGGCTCACGACGGCTTTGGACTCATGGACGAGAGCTAGGCGAGCGCCTCAACCGGCACCGGCGAAAGCGTGACCGCAATTCCATTGAGCACGGCGTTGCCGGATACGGGATCCATATCTCCGGAGCTGAGGAAATTTACGTTCGCTCCGGGATGGTTGGCAGCAATTCCAAGTTTGATGCCTTCGACATCGTGGCCCCACCCATAGGGAATGGAGACCACCCCGGGGATGATGTCTTCCGTTATCTCCACCTTGATGCTCAGTCGTCCCGCTGCCGAGCCGACCTCGGCCATCGCTCGGTCTGTTAGTCCCCAGCGGGCGGCGTCGTCGGGATGGATCAGAAGGGTGCAACGCTCCTTTCCCCGCATCATCGCCTCGACGTTGTGTAGCCAGGAGTTAGCCGAACGGAGCTGTCGACGTCCGACCAGGAGCGGTTGGTGCGCAACCGGCTGGTTGAGGTCGGCGGCCAGGCGGGAAACGTCGGCAGATATCGGCTCGGGGGCGAGTTCGATCAACCCCGACTCGGTGCTGAGGAGCCGGTCGAGCCGGGGCTCCAGGGCACCGAAATCGACGCCGTGAGGGTTTGCCTCGAGCACTTCAAGGCTGAGCCCACCCGGATTGGCGCCGAAACCGTCACCTCGATGCCCGATACGGAGGCTGAGGTCAAGCAGCTTCTCGGGCCAGGGCCGGTTCCCGAGCATGTCGATGATCTCGCCCGGGTCACGGCCGGCGATCGCCGACTCCGCTCTCCCCACCTCGGAGGTAACGGCGCTTACCAGGGCGGCAGCAGCCAGCATGTCGGGCTCGGCATCGGCGCCGAACCCGGAAAAGATTCCGGTGAGCTTCACCAGGGTGTCGAACTCCGACGGGCCCTCGTGGCCGAATACCTGAGGGGAGTAGGCGGCATAGTCCCGCACGCTCAAACCAGTGAATGCCAGGTCGTAATGTGACCGCTCCAGTGCCGCTCGGCCGGGCAACACGACGTTGGCGTGCCGGCTGGTTTCGTTTAGGTAGACATCGACCGAGACCATAAAGTCGAGTTGGTCGAGGGCGTCGTTGAGACGATCGGCGTTGGGAGTGGTCAACGCCGGGTTGCCGGCCACAGTCAAAAGAAATCGGATCTGACCCTCTCCCTGAGTGGAAATTTCGTCGACCATGGTTGACACCGGAAGTTCGCCGAACACCTCAGGCAGATGACGAACCCGACTGTGCCAGCGCCCGATCGAGAAAGGCTTTCCTCCCCGCCTCGTCCCGAGATGGGCGGCGTACGGAAACATCGCCCCACCGGCCCGGTCGAGGTTTCCGGTCACCACGTTAAGCAGGTCGACCGCCCAGGAAGCGAGTGTGCCGAAGGAGGCGGTGTGGGTGCCGATGCGCGAGTACACCGCGGCGGATGGAGCGGTGGCCAACTCCTCGGCAACCGCCGTGGTGACGCCGGGGTCGATGCCGGTGTAATCCTTCACACGGTCGGGAGGGAAATCGGCGGCTAATTGCCGAACCCGCTCCCACCCGTTGATCCGCTCCGCCAGCGTCCCCGGTTTCACTAGGTCATGTTCGAACAGGACGTTGGCGAGCGCCAAGAGAAAGGCGGCGTCGGTCCCCGGGCGGATCGGGATCCAGCGGTCGGCATGAGCGGCGGACTCGGTGCGCCGGGGATCGACCACCACCACCTTGCCACCGCGCTCGCGGATCCTCTTCAACCTGCCGGGGAAGTCTGGTGCCGTGCAAAGCGATCCGTTCGACTGATAGGGGTTGGCACCCAGCATCAACAAGTATTGGGTGCGGTCGAGGTCGGGGACGGGGATGTTGAGCGGGTGCCCGAACATCAACCCGGCCGACACATGTTTGGGCATCTGGTCGACCGTGGAGGCCGAGAAGACATTGTGTGTTCCCATTGCCTTGACCATGGGCCTGATCGAGACGGTGTTCTCGAACTGGTGAACGTTGGGGTTTCCCAGGTAGATGGCCGTCGCCTGTCGTCCGTGGCTGCTGATGATCTCGTTCCAATGCCGATCGATCAGCTCGAAGGCCTCCGCCCAGGTTGCCGGCCGATGTTTCCCACCCTCTTTGATCAGTGGCACACTCAGGCGATCGGGATCCTCGTAAACCTGTTTGAGTGCCGACCCTTTCGGACAGATGAATCCGGCCGAGGTCACATGGGCCCGATCCCCCCGGATGCGTTTCACCCGACCGGCTTCAACCTCGATCTCCAGTCCGCAACAGGCTTCACAGAGCGGGCAGGTCCGAAACACGGTCCGGTTCATCGCTCAAGCCTAGAGCCATATCAGACCTGTGATCGTTGACCCCGGACCGCCGACCCCTCGCCACGGTTATCGTGTTCTGCAGGAGGCGTTAATGACAGTGAAGATCACCTACGCCACGATGTCGGCCGACAATGAGGAGTTGAACCAGGGGTTCGACGAGGCGGTGCAGCAGATCAAAGCCGGACTCGGCCGAAGTCATCCCTTCGTTGTGAACGGCGAAGAAACCTGGGGCGAGGGCTTGTACGAAGAGACCTCCCCGATCGACTCGAGGATCGTCGTGGGCCGCTACGCCCAGGGCACGGCCGCCGACGTGGATGCGGCGGTGAACGCCGCCAAAGAGTTCTTTCCGGTGTGGTCGGCGATGCCATGGCAGGACCGCGTGGACCTGATGAACGCCGCCGCCGACCTGATGGAGTCACGCCTGTTCGAACTCGGGGCGTTGGTGGCGATCGAAGTTGGCAAGAACCGCCTGGAAGCGCTGGGTGATGTGGCTGAGACGGTGGAGTTCTTCCGTTACTACGGCCGGCAGATGTACGAGCACAACGGCTTCGTCACGCCCCTGTCCCGACTGTCACCCACCGAGGAGAACGTGTCGGTCCTCCGTCCTTACGGGGTCTGGGCGGTCATCTCCCCGTTCAACTTCCCGATGGCTCTGGCCGGCGGGCCGTCGATCGGAGCGCTGCTCACGGGCAACACGGTGGTACTGAAGCCGTCCAACGCCGGCGCCTTGACCGGGCTCGAGTTTGCCCGGGTGCTGAGAGATGCCGGCGTCCCGCCGGGGGCTTTCCACGTCGTCACCGGGTCGGGCTCGAAAATCGGCGCCCACCTGGTCGATCATCCCGATGTCGCCGGGATCACGTTTACCGGGTCCTACGACGTGGGGATGGGCATCTACAAGGGTTTCGCCACCACCCATCCGAAACCGGCGGTGTGCGAGATGGGTGGGAAGAACCCCTCCATCGTCACGGCCGCGGCCGATTTGGATGTGGCGGCCGAAGGGGTGATGCGGGCTGCGTTCGGTTTCGGTGGCCAAAAGTGCTCGGCCAACTCGCGGGTTTACGTGGAGCGGACCGTGTACGACGGCTTCGTCGACCGACTGGTCACGCGAACCGAGCAGATCAAGGTCGGCAATCCTCTCGAACAAGGTGTCTACATGGGCCCTGTCATCGATCGCAAGGCGGTCGAGAGGTTCCGGGAAGCGGTAGCCGAGGTCAAGTCCAGCGGTGGGCAGATCCTGACCGGGGGGGAGGTGCTCGAAAGCGTGGAGTTGGGCCGGGGCAACTTTGTCGAGCCGACCATTGTGACTGCCCCTGACGGCTCATCCGTCTGGGAACGCGAGCTTTTCCTGCCTTTGCTGGCGATCATGCCGGTCGACTCGCTCGACGAGGCCCTGAGCAGGTCGAACGACACCGAATTCGGGTTGACCGCCGGGCTCTTTTCCGAAGATCCGGGCGAGGTCGAACGCTTCTTCGCCCGGATCCAGGCCGGGGTGACCTACGTCAACCGCCGGGCTGGAGCCACCACCGGGGCATGGCCCGACATCCAGTCGTTTGGTGGTTGGAAAGGCTCGGGGACCTCCGGCACCGGCGGGGGCGGGCCCTGGTACCTGCGGCAATACATGCGCGAGCAGAGCCGCACCGTCGTCCGCGACCGATAGGCCCTTGCTGGTCCTGGTCACCGGCTCGAGCGGCACCTTGGGAAGGCGGGTCGTCGCCCTGCTGGAGGAAAGAGGTCACCGCGTGCGACGAGGAGGCCGGCCCCCCGATCCCAGCGGTGCCGGGGCGGTCATTCATTGCGCCACCGATCCAAATGACCCGGCGACGGTTGACCTCGGACTGATCAAACACCTCGCCGGCGCTGCCGACCCCGGCACTCACCTCGTTTATCCGTCAATCGTGGGCGTTGACCTGATTCCCACCCCCTATTACCAGGCGAAGGTCGCCTGCGAGAAGGAGATGGTCGCCAGTGGGCTCCCGTGGACGATCGTGCGGGCCACCCAATATCACCAACTGATCTGGCACTGGTACACGAAGCCTTCTCGCAACCCACTCCTCCGGGTTCCGGCCGTCACCCGCTATCAGGTGCTCGATCCGGCCGAACACGCCCGCCTGCTGGTCGACCGGGTCGATAACGAACCGTTAGGGAGGGCACCCGACGTTGGCGGACCCACGGCGTACGAGGCGCGCCAACTGGCCCAATCATGCCTGGCGGCAATTGGATCCCGGCGCAGGATCCTCTCTCTCAACCAGCCGGGAATCGTCGGCGCCGCGTTTCGGGCGGGCGCCAACCTGACGCCCAACCGGGGCGGCGGTGAATCGTGGACCGAATTCGTCGCAAGACAGATGGCACGCCGGCCTCCGACCTCCGACCCCTGACCCTACCTCATCTGCCCGAACCAGATCCTCACCCCGTTGGGATCGTCAACTCCGAAGACTGTGTCGCCCCAGGCCTCGACCTTCATCTCCCTGGTAACGGAAACTCCGCCGGCTACCAGGTGATCGTGCCATGCCTGAATGTCTTCGACAAAGAACCCGAGCTCGATTCCGGTCGGGTGGGGCCACGACATTCCATCGGGCGGTCCCAACAGCTCAAGGGTCTCCCCTCCGGCCGCTTCCAGCACTGCTCCGGATCCGGCGGGGCGATTCCACCCAGTGAGCCGTTTGAATCCGAGCACATTCTCGTAAAACTCGATCGAACGGGCGAAGTCGCACACCCGAAGCAGGGCGCGCAATCCCTCCACCCGGCCGGGAGCCCTGATCGGGGCGTCGCCGCTGGCCACTTTGCGGGCCTCGGCAATCGTGAAACGGCCGGCAGTGACCTCCCTACCGACGACCACGCCGGCGATCCGACGGTTGCCAACCCGGAGCCTGACGAGGGCGGTGAGATCTGACAGATCACGCACCCCGCCTGAGGCGATCACCGGTTCTTCGACGGTGGCGAGGGCCTCGGCCAACACTGCGAACAGCGGCGGCTCGGTGAGGGCGTCACGGCGAGCCTCACCGACCAAGAAGGCTGCCGCCCCGGCCGCGGACATCTCGACCAGCACCTCCTCGAGATACCGCCCCGAGTGCCCGGTCCAGCCGCCGGTGACCACCTCGCCGTCGGGAAGGACATCGACGGCGACCACAACTTTGTCGGGATAGTCGCGGCACGCTTCCCAGACCATGGTTTGGTTCTCGATGGCGGCGGTCCCCATCACCACGCGCCAGGCCCCCACTCCCACCAGCCGGTCGAGCTCCTGCTCGGAGCGAATCCCACCCGCCACCTGCACCGGAATGTTGGTGGCCCTGAGCACCTCGTCGATCAACGGGCGGTTGCGGTAGTCCCGGCGGATGGCGGCGTCGAGGTCAACTAAATGGATGTAGTCAACCCCGAGCCGCTCCCAGGAAAGGCAACGGCCGACCGGGTCGGCATCGAGGTGGACGATCTCGCGCAGATCGCCATGGGTCAGACGGACCGAACGACCCTCGAGGATGTTCACCCGGGCGTAGAGATCCATGAGGCATTCTGGTCGTTTTCGCCAAAACGCGCCTAGGCGACCTCGATTCCCAGGGCCGCCTCGGAATCTTCGAGCCGCTGCCGGCCGCGGCCGACCGGTGCCCAGAGGTCGCCGAACCGGGCCAGTCGTTCCCAAAGGTTGGCGATGGTGATATCGCCGTTGCGCAAGGTCTCTACCTCTTCCCAGGTGACCGGGATCGACACCGGTGCCCCGGGCAGAGGGCGCACGGAATAGACCGAGGCGATGGTCTGTCCGAAGGCATTGCGGTTGTGGTCGACAAAAACCCGGCCCTTCCGCTTAGGTATATCCCATTCCATGGTGAGGTCGGCAGGATTGGCGGCGGCCAGGAGCCTTCCCACGGCTTCGACCCAAGCCCTCACCCGGGAGTGGGAGTAGATCGGCTCGATCGGCACATAGACGTGGAGACCCTTGGAGCCGGAGAGCTTCGGATAACCGGTGACGCCGAGACGTTGAAGCAACACCCTCAGGAGCTTGGCACCCGCCACCACCTGATCCCAGGTAGACCCCGCTGCCGGGTCGAGGTCGAAGATGGCGAGGTCGGGCTTATCCAGGTTTCCAACCCGCGAGTGAAATGGATGAATCTCGATGCAGCCCATGTTGGCGAACCACATCAGCGACTCCCGATCGGCCGCCAACAAGAACTCGATCGCGCCTCCCTGCGAGTCCGAGCGGACGGGGGAGGTCTCCATCCACGCCGGCTGATGGCCCGGCGCCCGCTTCTCGTAGAAGGAGGGGCCGCCCACCCCATCGGGATATCGCGACATCGAGATCGGTCGTCCTTCCAAGTGAGGGAGAAGGAGCGGCGCCACCGCGGCGTAATACTGGATGAGGTCTCCCTTGGTGTAGCCGTCGGGAAAGAACTGCTTGTCCAGATTCGAAAGCTTGAGCGGGCGGGGCCCCCCCAGTCGAAAACCTTGTCCATCTTTGGTCACCCGCAAGGGGTCTGGAAAGCGGATCCGTCCGGAGTCGACCACCCGGCCGGGGATGGCGGCCACGGCCGGTCGGGAGAGGGTGTCCACGAGTTCTTTATGGATAGCGTCGTGACTCGTTTCCTCCCTCGCCTCGGAGATCACCACCATCGTCAAGCCTGCCCGCACCGCCGCCCCAACGAGCGGCGCCACCCGCAGGGTGCCTTCCCCATAGGGAAGGTGCCGCACCTCGCCGCCCGAGTTGAACAGGTTGTCGGTGAACTGGGTCTGCAGTGGATCGATCATCCATCCCGGAAAGCTCGCTTGGATGAACTGGATCACCGAGCCAAACGCTTCGGTCGAGGTGAGGGCGCCTCCGCTCTGGGCGTGGACGTGCGCCCAGTCGACCACCGGTCGGACGAAGTTGAACTCGTCCGCCAGGGCGGCGATATCGCCCAACGTGCCAAAGTTGCGCTCGGCGCCGCTCGTCTCGAGACCGAGCCCCACCCCCATGTGTTCGACCTTGGAGGAGATGCTCTCCAGCCGGGATGAGACCAGGTCGGTCAGGGTCTCGGGTGACCGCCCCTGCCCAGCCCCGAGATGGGCGCAGATGATCCTGCTGCCCAGGGCCCTCCCGAGCTTCATGGTGTGCTCGAGGGCCGCCAGGCATTGTTTGGCCCGATCCTCGTCTTCGACCGTGAGGATGGCGAAATAGGGGGCATGAACCGAGATCCAGATGCCTCGCTCGGCCGCCATCTCCCCAAACTTGCGGCAGCGGGCCTCCTTCCAGGGAAATGCGGTTACAAAGGCCAGTTCGTAGGCGTTATGACCGCGATTTATCAGGGTGTCGAGAAAGGCCCCGTCGTCGGAGGCCGGTCCCTTCGGCAACCCCGAGATCCCAAACCGGATGGGAACATTCGCCACGTCGGGGCCGAGGTTATCGGCGTGTCCCAGTCTCACTCTCGGCTCTGCGGGGAACTAGTCCCAAGGGGTAGAGGTGTAACCATCCTGTTCCTCGGGGGACTTGTTTGACGAATGATGCACATGGACTCGTCGACCGCCTTGACCTATCCTTTCCTCCCCGCCCTCGGAATGATGTGGCGGGGGATGTCGTGGACGCCCGTGGTCGTTGCCGCGGTCCTTGCCACGGCCTCGGATAACGCCGAAGAGGCGCCCGAACCAGCCGCCTGACCATCGGACCCACCTGCATGAATCATCCGCCGGGATGGTTCAATATGGTGGGCCTGTAGCTCAATCGGCAGAGCAGGGGACTTTTAAT
>JBQTHI010000040.1:0-3954 GCA_052390035.1 Actinomycetota bacterium
CCTCCGACACCGCATCATATGAATATGTCCCCGACTCCACGAGATGAGGCTCCTCTGGACGATCACATGCGTCGAGAGAAAGGGAGGTTATGGATATGTCGCGATCAGCATTCCGACGGATCGCGACAGGCGTGGCTTCCAGCGGTTACGGGTTCGAGGAACGACCTATGTCTATGGCATCGCGGTGACCGTCCTGGCAGCCGTGACATTCTTCGCGATCCTGCGGAAGAGCCCACCATCGTCGTAGCTCAACCGGTTGAGAGCTCGGGTCCAAATGGTTCGCGTTGTGGTTGGTTAACTCCACAAACTCGTGACCTGCAAAAACGCACCGATGAAAGGAACCATAACGCGAACCAACGGCGATATGTCGCCTCCAACCTCTTAACGGCGAGCGAACTCACTCGCGAGTTGCGCTCGCGTTTCCACTCCTAACTTCGGAAAGATCCGATAGAGCGGCTTAAACGGTTCGCTTCGAGATGAACAACCTCTCGCTCAGTCGTACCAGGCGAGAAGGCGAGCTTGAGTCGGAACTACCGTTCGGGGGTTTTGTTCAAGTCCCCCCGGGGAGCCGAACCTGGACAGCCCTTAGAGGCCGAATGACCAACGCAACCGCAGGAATCGGCCCGGTTCGTGCGTCACCAATGCATTCCGAACCTAGTTGGGGATTCGAACCCGTGCAACGCCAGCTTCGATCTAGCTGCGGAAGGCCTTTGCCCCAGCCCCGGTTCTGGCCGGAAGTCGAAAGCGAATTTAGCGCGTCGGAGTTGCGTCGGAGAAGTGTCGGACCTAATCCGACGCATTCGGTCCCATCGGCCATGGGCGCCGCCTGAGGCGATTAGAAGTCTGCCGGGCTGACTTGCCCATCGACAGCTTCGTATGCTCGCCCAGTTTTCGGCGCCTCGATGGGGGAACCCCACTCCCCGTTCACCGCAGGGAATCGGCCCGCCCGCGACCATAAACTTGCCTCCGGATTGCTCCTAGGAGGTATACACCTGGAGGATTGCACTCGAACTCAGGCGGCAGGTACTCCTTCTTCGAGCCAGACTCCAGCCCCCGCCAAAATCCGGTTCGTATTGTGTCTCGTCCGCCCCGCTTTCGTTTCGGTTCCGCGGCGGCGGACCCGCCAGGCCCTGCCATACTCCCGCCGGGGCGGCTTTGCCGCCTCTCTGGCGGGTTTGTCTAATAGATCCGAAGGTGCGGGGTGCCCTCAATCACCCGGCCAATTACCGCCCTCGCCAAGGTGCTGGCTCCCGAGAGGGCACGAACCAGGCTGTCAGCCTTATCGGCGGGGACCGCGATCAGAAGCCCGCCCGAGGTTTGAGCGTCGGCCAGGGCCCTAACCATGTGGTCTTCGACTCCATCAGCCGAGATGAAACCTGACAGCGATGCCAGATTCCGCTCGCTTCCCCCGGGGTAGACACCCGCGGCGATCAAATCGAGAACACCGTCGAGGATGGGTACCGCCGTGGAATCGATTACCCCACCCACCCCGGCCGCCATCAACATCTCTCGCAGGTGGCCAAGGAGGCCAAAACCCGTGACGTCGGTGGCAGCGGTTGCCCCTCCTTCGATCATCGGCCCGACCGCGCCAGCGTTCAAAGTGGTCATCACCTCTATTGCCGCTCGGGCCAACCCGTCCGGACACACGCCTCGCTTGAGGGCGGTCGACACCACTCCCATGCCCAGTGGCTTGGTCAATACCAGAATGTCGCCGGGCCGGGCCCCAGCGTTGGTGATCGGTCCACTGGCCGGCGCCAGGCCGGTGACTGCGAGTCCGTATTTGGGTTCAGGGTCGTCGATGGAATGGCCGCCGACGATGGTCGTTCCGCTCTCCGCCATCACGTCAGCCCCACCCTTTACTACTTCTGAGAGCAGTGAAAAGGGAAGCGCAGTACGTGGCCAACCCACCAACTGAAGGGCGGTAAGCGGACGACCGCCCATGGCGTACACGTCGGAGAGGGCGTTGGCAGCAGCAATCCGACCCCAGTCGTAGGGATCGTCGACGATGGGTGTGAAGAAGTCGACGGTGTGGATCAATAGCTCTCCGGCGGGCAAGCGCCACACCGCGCCGTCGTCGGCGGTCTCGAATCCCACCACGAGACTCGAGGCATGGACCGCCGGATGCGACCGTAACGGCGCAATGATGGAGTGGAGGTCGTCGGGGGATAACTTGCAGGCGCAGCCGGCTCCGTGGGAGTACGCGGTCAGACGAACGGGCTGCGTCATGTTCTGGGACAACTTGGGGCTGTGGCTAATGAGATCATGGACTGGAACCCGGGGTTTGAAAAAGGCCCGATGCCGTTGCCGCGATTAGAGTTCCGATATACAGCACCGTCCCGTATCGTGGAACAACTGGAGGTCTTGAGCCGTGGCGGATGACCAGCTCGATTTAAACAGCCTCGCGACCGATGACCTGATCACCCAGATGCATGATGACCTCTACGACGGTCTGGCCGACGAGATCGCTCTTGGCACCCACATCCTCCTCGACCGAGGCCTCGATCCCCAGACCGTACTCAACGACGCCTTGGTGGAAGGCATGCGTATCGTCGGGATCGACTTTCGGGATGGGATTCTCTTCGTTCCGGAGGTGCTGCTGGCGGCCAATGCAATGAAGGCCGGAATGGAGATACTTCGACCGTTGTTGGCCGAGACCGGTGCCCAGACGATCGGCAAGGTGGTCATAGGCACGGTCAAAGGCGACATCCACGACATCGGCAAGAATCTGGTGGCCATGATGCTCGAGGGTGCCGGGTTCGAGGTAGTCAATCTCGGGATCAACACCGACGCCGATCGATTCATTGCCGCGCTCGAAGAACACAAACCCGACATCCTCGGTATGTCGGCCCTGCTGACGACCACCATGCCTTACATGAAAGTGGTCATTGATACCATGAAAGAAAAGGGCATCCGTGACGACTTCATCGTCCTGGTCGGCGGCGCTCCTCTCAATGAGGAGTTCGGCAAAGCGGTGGGAGCCGATGCCTACTGTCGTGATGCCGCGGTCGCCGCCGAGACCGCCGAGCGCCTGGTCCTTGCCCGGCGGATGACGGCAGGAGAGGACTGACGTGGAAGACCGGAGCCGGCTACTCGTCATCGCCTGCGGCGCCCTGGCGCGGGAACTGATCGACGTCCTCGGTATCAACGGGATTGACTGGGTCGACGTTGAGTGTCTGCCCGCCAAACTGCACAACACCCCCCAACTCATCACCGGTGCGGTCGAAGAGCGGATCCGGCGGGCGGCGGGCCGCTACCAACAGGTTTTCGTCGGATATGCCGACTGCGGCACTGGCGGGCTGCTCGACGCGATGCTCGACCGCTACGGGATTGAGCGGCTTCCCGGTGCCCATTGTTACGAGTTTTTTGCCGGTAGTGAAAGGTTTGCCTCGTTCCAAGAGGCCGATCCCGCCACCTTCTACCTGACCGACTTCCTCGCCAGGCACTTTGAGCGGATCGTCTGGGACGGACTGGGTTTGGCTCGATGGCCGCACCTGCGCGACGACTATTTCGGCAACTACCACCGGCTTATCTATCTGTCCCAGTTCGAATCGGCCGAGCTGGTGGAGAAGGCACGGGCGGCCGCCAGGCGCCTCGGACTGGCCTTCGAGCATCACCATGTTGGCTACGGCGAGTTCTCGCCGGCGTTGCTGGCGGCGGCGCGATGAGCGCCGAGTTGACCGTGATCTTCTGGCGGGACATCCCCGCCCAGGTGGTGGCCAAGCGCGGGCGGGAGGCCTCCAAGAGGGAGCTGGCACCGCGCTTTCAGGTGGCGATAGACCGGGCAGCAATGTACGCCGGGTTGTTCGGCACCGACGAGTATCTGGCCGAATGGAGGCGCGACACCCGAGCCTGCGGTGACGATCTCCAGGCCGAAGCCGACGCCGAGGTGGCGAGGATCGAGGCTCAGTTCACAGCCGAGCTGCTCAACGAAGTTGCGGGTAACGGCGGACTGCG
>JBQTHI010000041.1:0-8473 GCA_052390035.1 Actinomycetota bacterium
ACGCCCATCATCACCAGGTTGGAGCGGTGGATTCGCTCGAAGCTCTCGGCCAGCACCGCTTTCACGCCTAGCAGGAGGGTGCCTTTGGCCGCCCAGTCCCGCGAAGACCCCATTCCATAGTCCTTTCCAGCAAGAACCACCAGGGGCACCCCACCCGCCCGATAGTGGGCGGAGGCGTCGTAGATCGACTTGACCTGGCCATCGAGAAGGTCGGTCGTGAAGCCACCTTCGGTCCCTGGTGCGAGCAGATTTCGTACTCGAATGTTGGCGAAGGTTCCCCTGGTCATCACCCGGTCATTTCCTCGCCGGGAGCCGTACGAGTTGAACATTGCCGGTTGCACGCCGTGTTCGATCAGGTATTTGCCCGCCGGGGAATCCGTCTTGATCGATCCGGCCGGGCTGATGTGATCGGTCGTGACCGAATCCCCTAGAAAGGCAAGCGCCCGGGCGCCGACGATCGGGGTCAAGGGGGCAGGGTCGGGGCCTAGGTCATAGAAGAAAGGCGGCTCTTGGATATAGGTCGAGGTCGGCGACCAGTCGTAGAGGGCGCCGCCGCTGGTGGTGATGTCCCGCCATTCCTCCGAGCCGGTGAACACGTCGGCATATCGCTCGGTGAACTGCTGGCGGGTGACCGACTCGGCGACGACCCGGGCGATTTCGTCCTGGCTGGGCCAGAGATCGGCGAGGTTGACAGCCGATCCCGGGATGGGTTCGGTGAGCGGGTCCCAGTCGACTGTGCCGGCCAGCGCATATGCAACGACCAGCGGTGGTGAGGCGAGATAGTTGGCCCGGACGTCAGGCGATATCCGACCTTCGAAGTTGCGGTTGCCGGAGAGGACCGAGGCCGCCACCAACTCGTGCTGGTTGATGGCTGTCGAGATTTCCTCGGGGAGCGGTCCCGAGTTGCCGATGCAGGTCGTACATCCGTACCCGACTATGTAGAACCCGGCTGCTTCAAGGTCGTCCAGTAACCCGGCCTTCTCCAGGTACTCGGTCACGACCTTCGAGCCCGGGGCGAGCGAGGTCTTAACCCATGGTTTGCGGGTCAGCCCTTTCTCCCGGGCGTTGCGGGCGACGAGCCCCGCCGCCACCATCACCTCCGGGTTGGACGTGTTGGTGCAGGAGGTGATGGCGGCGATGACCACGTCACCGTCGGTGATGGTGAACCTCTGGGCTCCGTCCACCGCCGCCTTCGGGGATATTCCATGCCTGCCATAGATCGACACCATCTGCTCACGCCAGGTGGTCCTCATCTGGTCAAGGTCGACTCGATCCTGGGGCCGGCGCGGCCCGGCCAGGGCGGGTCTGACGCTGCCGAGATCGAGGGCTAGCTCCGCGCTGTAGGTCACCTGCCGGCGGTCATCCCGCCAGAGGCCCTGATGCCGGTAATACTGCTCGACCATTTCCACCAAATCCGGTGGCCGGCCGGTGAAGCGCAAATATTCGATGGTTTGCTCGTCAACTGGGAAAAAGCCGATGGTGGCCCCGCATTCGGGCGCCATGTTGGCGATGGTCGCACGATTGGCGACCGGCATGTCGTCGAGGCCGGGGCCGTAGAATTCCACGAACTTGCCCACCACGCCGTGGGCCCGCAACATTTCGGTGACTCTGAGGACCAGGTCGGTGGCGGTCGCACCTTCACGCAGGCGCCCGGTCAACCGGAATCCGACCACTTCGGGCAGCAACATGGAGATCGGTTGTCCGAGCATCGCCGCTTCCGCTTCGATGCCGCCCACTCCCCAACCGACGACCCCCAACCCGTTGATCATCGTCGTATGCGAGTCGGTTCCGACTAGTGAGTCCGGATGGAGCCATTGTCCGTCGTCCCAGACCACCTTGGCCAGGTACTCCAGGTTGACCTGGTGGACGATGCCGGTGGCGGGGGGCACGACGCGGAAGTTGGAAAAGGCCTGCTGGCCCCACTTCAGGAACTCGTAGCGCTCCTGGTTCCTTTCGAACTCCCGCCGGCTGTTGATGATGAGGGCGTCGGGACGATTGAAGGCGTCGACCTGAACGGAATGGTCTATCACCAGATCACAGGGCACTCCCGGGTTGACCTTGACCGCCGAGGCCTCGTCGCCGGTCATTCGGACGATCGCCGATCTCATCGCCGCCAGATCGACCACTGCCGGGACGCCCGTGAAATCCTGGAGCACCACCCGGCCGGGGATGAAGGGGATTTCAATTTCGCCCACGTTGCGAGCGTCATAGGCGGCGATGTTGTCGATGTCGCGTTGGCGGACGAGGCTGCCGTCGAGTCTACGCAAGGCGACCTCGAGCAACACTTTGATCGAGTAGGGGAGATGATCGATGTCGTGGACGGCTGCGAGGGGAGCGATCAGTCGCTCGCCCTTCGCCGTGGTGAGCAGCTTGGAAGTTTGCATTTATGCCTTTCGCGGTCCGCCGGCGAGTGTACCGACAGGAGGTGCCGCTCCTTTAGTAGGCATTCGCCCCGACCTGGCTGCAGGAGAAAACTTGGAGGATTTGCGGCGACCGACGGAAAAGTGTTCAGCGCGACCGGCGAGCGATCATCACCGGTATCTCGGTCACACAATCCTGGTCAGGCTCAAAGTGTGGTGTCAGCACCGGGCGGCAGTCCTGGCCGAGAACGCCCATGATCCCCGCCACCATGCCGCGGTCCAGCGAACACACCACCTCCGGATGGCCGGTGGCGGCCTCGCCGAACGGACAGTGAGAGGTGAACATCCGCTGCCTGGTCGGGTCGGCGGACACTTCGAAGCCGGCTCCACCCATGACCTTGGCCAGGGCTGCCACCGCCTCGTCATACCCGGGATCGGTGGGAATGCCGATCGAGGCGGCCAGCTCCCCCCCATATTCCCGGCCGACTTCCTCGGCCACCGAGGCAATGTCTTCGCCGTGTACCCGATCGAGCACTCTGACCAGCAGCTCGACCAGAAGGTCATACCTGAGGCCGGGGTGGATCGACACCGACTTGGCGGTCGGTTCGTAACGCTTTGCCGGGCGGCCGGCACCGGGCCCGCTTCGACCGCTCCGTCGCTGATGGGTCACCCGCAAATAGCCGTCTTCGGCCAACCGATCGAGATGATGGCGAGCGACATTGGGATGGATCGAGAAAAGTTCGGCGATGCGGGCGCTCGTCACCGGCTCGGGCGACTGGCGGGTCGCCAGGTAGATGCCCCGCCGAGTTGGGTCGCCCAAGGCCGCGGTCAGATCGCCGATCGAGCGGTCGAGGTCGGCTTGATGGGGGCCGGGGCGGCTCAATGCCACCCCGAAACTATAGTGGCCACACCTTTCTAGACACTATCGGCATAGGAGAAATAGCCCCGGCAATGGGCACAACCACCGAGGTCCGTCAAGCGGTCGAGCAGGTCATTGAACCTGCGTTTGGGCGTTCCCTGGGCGACCTCGGACTGGTGATGAGCGCCGAAAAGAGTCGGCTCGGAGGCGGCAAGGTCCGCATCCTGATGCCGATAGCCAGCTATCCCTACGCCGCCGAGCTGAACCGAAGAATCGCCGAGTCCGCCGGCGGACGGGTCGGGGTCGAGTTCGAAACCATGGATGAAGCCACCGCCACCGGCTTCATGACCCGCCTCGTCGACGCCGCCGGCCCCAAGGTCGGACAGAGCGGCTCGCCCACCAGGGTCATCGCCGTTTCCTCGGGCAAGGGCGGGGTGGGCAAGTCTTCGGTGACCACCAATTTGGCGGTGGCACTGTCCCGTCTCGGTCGGAAGGTGGGTGTGATCGACGCCGACATCTGGGGATTCTCCATCCCCCGAATGATGGGGGTGACCAACCCTCCTCTGGTGATAGGTCAGAGCATCATTCCACCGCTCGCCTACGGGGTAAAGGCGATGTCCATGGACTACTTCGTCCCAGAGGACAAGGCGGTGGTCTGGCGGGGACCGATGCTGCACAAGGCGATCGAACAGTTCCTGACCGATGTCTTCTGGGACAGCCCCGAATACCTGATCGTCGACATGCCACCGGGGACCGGTGACATCGCCATCTCCATGAGCCAGTTCCTGCCCAGGGCCCAGGTGCTTTTGGTGACGACACCGCAGCCCACCGCCCAGCGAGTGGCTCGTCGGGCCGCCCTGATGGCCGACACGGTCAACCAGGAGGTCATGGGGGTGGTCGAGAACATGAGCTGGTTCACCGCCGACGACGGGCATCGCTACGAGCTGTTCGGCCGGGGCGGGGGGGCGGCACTCGCCGCCGAGATCGGGGTCCCTCTGCTCGGCCAGGTGCCGCTTCTGCCGGCTATGCGAGAGGGCGCCGACTCCGGATTGCCGGTGGCGCTGGCGGCGCCCGGCAGCGAAGCGGCCATGGCGTTCGACGCCATCGCCGCCCAGGTGGAGAGACGGCGTCCACGGGTGCGGAGCCATCCGCAGCTGGTAATCAATCAGCGCTAAGAACCCCGAAACCCCCGAACCCCGGGTTCCAGCTCATGATTTCATTAGTTGCAGCCCCAAGAATGACGCTCCAATCGGGGGAAGGGTGCCGGTCATCAACCGGATCACCCACACGACGATGAGCAGCACGCCAACGCCGATAAGGACGTTGTTCACCAGCCGTGGGTCGGGGCGATGCCATCCCTTTAGACGGTGTCCTCCCCACCAGATCGCAGCTGTCAGGGCACCAACTATGAAAAGCGGCGCCAGGGGGTGGTAGGCCACCCCACGTCCTAAGTCAGCGCGGATGATCCAGGCAATCGCCCGCGTCATGCCACAGCCCGGGCAGGCCGTGCCGGTAAGCAGTGCGAACGGGCACACGGTGGCGCCATCGTCGGTGGGGGAGATCATCGTGGCGAGGGCCAAAACGACCAGAGGGGCGCTGGCCAGCACCGGACGAGCCCGGCCCAGTAGATGGGCGCGGGTCGCCATCACCGACCGATGACGGTAAAGGGAATCAAAAGCGCCCCAGACAAGAGGAGGACAAGCCCGACCGCACCCAGGGCGATTCCGATAATCCCGCATATACGGCCAGCGCTGGCGGTGCCCCGGTTCTCCGGGGGCCTTCGGCCTTCGCCGATGGCTCGCAGCTCGCTGTTGCCCATGATCCAGGCAGCGATGCCAAGCGGGCCACAGCAGACGATGCTCATGATCCCTAGCACGAGAATCGTTGTCGCCTGCGATGCCTCCGGGTACGGACTTGCAACGGTCAAATGCTCTCCCGCTCGAGGTTTTGACAGCCTAGGGGCTCAAACCTCCCCAAGTCCTCGCCGCAGACCCTCGATCAGTTCCTCGACTTGGGCCGCCGTCATGATCAATGGCGGCGATATCTGTAGCCCGTTGCCAGCGATGGCCCGGGTGATGACCCCTGCCCGCCGGGCGGCTACAGCCACTTTTGGTGCCAGGCTAGGGTCGGCCGGGTCGAGCTGGAGGGCGGCCATGGCCCCGGTTCCGGCCCGCAGGGAAACTGCCGGACCGACCCCGATCAGGGCCGAAAGCGCCTCCGCCAGCTCGATCTCGAGGGCCAGGGCCCGATCGAAGACCTGCTCTTCTTGGTAGATCCGGGTGACGGCCAACCCGGCGGCGCAAGCGGAGGCATGGCCCGAGTAGGTATAACCGTGGCGCCAAACCACTCCAGCTTGGTTGAAGAACGGAGCGGCCACCTTTGAAGAGGAGATGAGGCCACCCAGAGGCTGGTATCCAGCGGTGACACCTTTGGCGAAGAGGATCAGGTCGGGCTCGAGCTCGAAGCGGTTGGCGGCGAACCAATCTCCCACTCGCCCGAAACCCGTGATCACCTCGTCGGAGATGAACAGCCCGCCGGCCGCCCGGACGAGGTCGCGGACGGTGGTCAGGTAGTCGATCGGAGTCAGGCGGACCCCGCCCGCCCCGATGACCGGCTCGCAGAAGATGGCGGCGATCCGCTCAGGCCCAACATGGTCGATGGTCTTTTCGACCGCCTCCGCATCGTCATGGGGCACAACCACGATGTCTCCAACCAGGTCGCCGTAACCGCTCCGATTCGGCTCGATCCCACCGAGCGACGTGCCGTAGGTGTGCATCCCGTGATAGGCCCATTCCCGGGAGATCATGACGGTCCGTTCGGGGGCTCCGGTGAGAGCGTGATATCGACGGACCAGCTTGGCGGCAGAGTCGACCGCATCGGAGCCGCCAGAGGTGAAGAAGATCTTCGAGTCGGGGTCAGGGCTTATGGCGGCGATGCGATCGGCGAGTTCCAATGTGGCGGGGGTGACGAAGTCGGTGAAAGTGTGATAGGCGAAGAGCTTGCCGAGCTGGGCGGTAACGGCATCGATGACCTGGCGATTGCCATAACCGAGGTTGGCGAACCAGAGCCCAGCGGTGGCGTCCAGATACCGATTGCCTGCCTCGTCGAATATGTAACAGCCTTCGCCACGGTTGACCACAAACGGGTGATGCTGAACCGTGAACATTTCGGCGAACGGATGCCATAGAGCGGACATGGGATGGCAGGGTAGGCCAGCTCCTAACCCGCCTTCACCTCGGCGATCAGCTTGGACAACGACGCCTTGGCGTCCCCGAACAACATTGAGGTGTTGGGGGCGTAGAACAGCTCATTTTCGATGCCGGCAAACCCGGTCGCCATGCCCCGCTTGAGGACGATTACCCGCCTGGCTTTGTCGGCATTGATGATCGGCATTCCGTAGATGGGGCTTTCTGGGTCGTTGCGGGCGGCAGGGTTAACCACATCGTTGGCGCCGATGACCAGAGCGACGTCGGCATCTCCGAAACGTTTGTTGATCTCTTCCATCTCGTACAGGCGGTCGTAGGGCACGTTGGCCTCCGCCAGAAGCACGTTCATGTGGCCCGGCATTCGCCCTGCCACCGGGTGGATGGCGTAGCGAACCTCGCCGCCGTTCTGTTCGATCAGTTCGGCTAGCTCCCGGACTTGATGTTGGGCCTGGGCGACCGCCATCCCGTATCCGGGCACGACGATCACCGATTGCGCATAGGCGAGCTGCACGGCGGCGTCCTCTGCAGAAATCTCGGACACCGCCATACCCTCGGCGGAGCGAGCCGATGCCGCCCCGGTCGCGCCGAAGGCTCCGAACAAGACGTTGGCGAAAGACCGGTTCATCGCCTTTGACATCACGATCGACAGGATGAATCCGCTGGCCCCATCAAGGGCACCGGCGATGATCAGCACCTCGTTGCCGATGGCAAACCCGGTTGCCGAGGCTGCCAGCCCGGCATAGGAGTTCATCAGCGATATCACCACCGGCATGTCGGCTCCCCCGATCGGGAGGACAAGGAACAATCCGATTACCGCGGCGAAACCAACCATGACGTAGAACGCCAGGCTCGCCTCCGGACGCAGTACCACCCAAACGAAGAGGCCGACCGCGATGGCTGCCAGGGCGAGGTTGGCGGTGTTTTGGCCCTTGTAAGTTATCGGTCGGCCCGGAAGGAACTCGGCAAGCTTGCCGAAGGCGACGAAGCTGCCCGTCACCGTGAGCCCACCGAACAGAACCTCAAAGGCGAGGGCCGCCATCTTGGCGGGAGCGATGGGGTGGCCATCGGTCAGGTCGGTGTAGTACTCGCTGACCCCAACGAGGGTGGCAGCGAGGGCGCCGAACATGTGGGAGAAGGCAATCCGCTGCGGCATGGCGGTCATCGGAACCCACATGCCGAGCGGATACCCGATGATCGAACCGAGAATCAACCCCACCGCGATCCATCGGTAGCTGACGATCTCACTCTTCACCAACGTCCCGACGATGGCGATCAGCATGCCAAGCGCTGCCAGGTTCATTCCCCGTCGTGCCTGATCGGGTTTGGTCAGGCCCCGTAAACCGAGAATGAAGAAGATCGAAGCTGCCAGATAGCCGATCTGGCTGACCAGTTCGCGGCTCATGGCGGGATTAGCTCTGGTCGGTCCGCTTTTGCGACCGGCGGAACATGGAGAGCATTCGATCGGTGATGAGGAAGCCGCCGACCACGTTGGCCATCGCACAGGTGACGGCGATCACTCCGAGCACCGTCGAGAGAGTGTTGCGCTCAGCCCCGGCGGCGACCAGGGAACCGACGAGGGAGATGCCGGAAATGGCATTGGTGGCAGCCATCAACGGGGTGTGGAGAAGGGAAGGGACCCTGGTGATGATTTGGTAGCCGACGAAGGCGGCCAGAACGAAGACATAGAGATCGACGATGGGCGGCAGGATAGAAGGTGTGATCGTTGGCCCGACATCGGGATTACCGTTGTTGGCGAATGCCGCTGTCATATACCGATTTGATCAAGCAGGCTCTCGCCGTCGTCGGTGAGCTGACCCCGGCCGAGGTGACGGCCCGGATGGCCGCGGGCCCCCTGGTCCTTATCGACTGTCGGGAGCCGGCCGAGTTTGAGTCCGGGGTGATTCGGGGAGCCTCGCTGGTCCCCCGCAGCTCGATCGAGACGGCCGTAGCCCGATCAGGGCTCTCGCCGGATACTCCGATCGTGGTCTACTGCGCATCCGGGGCGCGGTCGGCCCTCGCCGCCAAGACCCTCTACGACATGGGGTATG
>JBQTHI010000042.1:0-2479 GCA_052390035.1 Actinomycetota bacterium
ATTGAAGACCGCCCAACCAGCGCCCTGGAACCGGCTTTCGGCGTGCTTCGACCTCCGATCAAAGAACACAGCGGGTGGCGGCGTTCGTTACAACGTTCGAGCGGTGCATGGTGGGCGGGCTGAAGCCGGGCTGAAGCCCCACGACCTGACACAGGCCGACATTGTGCGGTACGCGTTAGCAGCGGTCCGCGTTGTCTTGATACAGATCAACGCTAATTGACCACCACCAACCTTATCGGAGGCCCACTCGACGGGCTCATAACCCGAAGGTCGCGGGTTCAAGTCCCGCCCCCGCTACGAGAAAGCCCTTGTATTAGTAGGCGGGCCGCCCGCCGGTTGGGTGGTGGTCACGTAGGGTGACCTCGGGAGGTGTCCCGGCTGTGACGGAAAATGCCTGAGCGTTGAGGCTCGTTGTCCTGATCGTCGCTGGGATGCGTCTCCCGAGCAGACCCGGTTGAGGGAATTGGTGGTCCGTCCGGTATTGCCTGGCGGTTCGCATCGTATAGCTCAGATGGTCGGGTGGCCTAGTGGCTGTGGCCGGCTGATGGTCGGGTGGTGTCGGGAGTCGGCCCGGAGGGTGTGGTGAGCGTGCTCGAGGGTCCTCCCGTGGAACGGTCCGGTGAGCGGCTGACAGTGAAGGGTTGGCCGCCCGAGGTGCAGAAGGGAGGACCCTCGATGGTGTCTGACCCTAGTTCGGTGACGGTTGGTATCGATGCGGCGGTGGTGGCCAAGCATCGGGTTGTGGTGCGGAGCTCGATCGGAGTCGAGGAGAAGTTCTCGGTTCCGCCGACTCTGGCTGGTTTGGAGGCCCTGACTAAGCGTCTTTCGGCGTATCGGGGAGCCTTGACGGTGGCGGAACCGACTGCCATGTCGTGGTTAGCGCTGGGTCACGCAGTGAATGACGCCGGGTGCGGTTTCGCTCTGGTGGAGACTCGTCACACCGCCAAGTTGCGGGATGCGATCTCGGGCCGGAACAAGACCGACGACGTCGACGCTTCGATGCTGGCCGCTTCGGTGGATCTGTTCGACCTGTCACCTGGGGAGCTGCCCAGCCCAAGAGAGCGGACACGAACGAATGCCGGTCGTAGGCATATACGGCGCTCGCCACGCTCGGGTGACAACCGATTCCCCAGGCGACAGCGGCATCGTCGCGCTGGGCAACACGGTCGTATTCATCCAGGCCCCTCGTGACGGCGAGCACACAAGCATGAAGCGCCAGTTCCGACGGTGGAAGGTCCGGCTAGAAAAGGGCATGCGCATCTAGGGGCAGCATCATTTGATCCTGGAGAGGTCCGGGGCGCAGTCCACTACGGCAGCGAGTTCAGCCAGTCCGCGTGAGGCCACGTCCAGCGCGTTCTCGACGGACGCGTCTGCAGGAAGTCCTGCGGAAAGCAGGTCGGCGATACTGACGCCGCGTTTGCCTGCGTACCGAGCAGTCAGGACCTCTTCGCGGGCGGCCTTGCGCAGGGCTTCTGGTTGCGCAGAGGAAGAGACGGCGGAGTGCAAGTAGGTGGTGTGGTCGTCGAGTTCGGCTGCGTGGAAAGCGGCTCGGCGAACGAGGCATCCGAAGCACACTCCGCACTGTGTCTCAGGAGGCAGACCGGTTCCGATCGCCCAGCGAACGTGGGAGCAGGAGCGGGACTTCGACAGGAGCTTGGCCGCTTCGTCTTGGCCAAGGGTGTCTGCTGCTTCGCGGTACATCTGACTCTTCGTCATGGTCGAGAACGGGTTGCTTAGCGTCCCATGTCCTCCGATGGCCTCGGCGATGCGATGAAGGCGGTTGAGGACCACGGGGTGGGTGGTTCGAGTTGATAGGGCACCCCTAAGCTCGCCAGCTAGCGGTGGGTTCAGGGCCGCGTAGCCGTTCTCGGCGATCCAGAGCGGGACCGCCGGGTTGATGGCCGCATGAGCGAGTCCGAGCGCGATGCGGATCGATAAGGCGGGGCTCGCTGCGCTGCAATTCGTCGCCGCTGCAGGCGACGACTGTGCGCTCGCCCGGAACGCGAGGGAGGTGGCGGTTACGGATAGGACGCTCCCGATGGAACCGCCCGTTCGTACGGGCAGCACCATTCCTGACCATGCCGAGATCCCAGTCCACTACGAGCCTTCCGCGGGACGATGGCTTGGGCACAGCATTCTCATCCACGAAGGTCATCCTGCCGCCGCCTACGCCCTGGGTGGCCACTGGAGAATACGGCTCGGGCCGCCAGTCGGACTCACCCCCACCGGGCTTCTCGTGTTCCAGCCGGTGGGGATGCGCAACGTCCGGTTGACCATTGCGCACCCTGTCAGTGAACCCGTCGGTCTCCACCTGGCGGCGTCCCGCGTCGGGATCTTCCGCCACGACGGCCTCCTTCAGGTTCCGAGCGCGTGATGGCTACTCGCCTTGATGTGTCGGCGGTCCTTTTGCAAGGTGGATATATCGCCAAGCGTTGTCCGGTTGTGGCCCACCACGCCCATGATCCGACTCTCGATGTAG
>JBQTHI010000043.1:0-15772 GCA_052390035.1 Actinomycetota bacterium
AGATAGGCGAAATCGCCGAAAGCCTGGCGGCCTTCGGATCCCCCGAGGTGGCGAACCTTGCCGCGGTGTTTCAGAGCGAAACTGGATACGCCACCCCGAAGCTAATCGTGCGGGCGGCCGTCATCGACCAGGATCGGATCCTCATGGTGAAGGAGACCGCCGATGGCCGGTGGACGCTACCGGGTGGATGGGTTGACATCGGCGAGTCTCCATCCGTGGCGGCCGAAAGAGAAGTGGCCGAAGAGTCCGGTTATCGGGTTCGGGCAGTGAAGTTGGCCGCCCTCTACGACAAGCTTCGTCATCAACACCCACGCGCCCCGCACCACGCCTATCTGGTTTTTGTGCTTTGCCAACTGTTGGGTGGGGAAGCACGGCGAAGCGTCGAGACGAGCGAAATCGGTTGGTTCTCAGTCGACCAGCTTCCGCCGCTTTCCCCTGGTCGGGCAACGGAGGGTCAAATCAGGCGAATGTTCGATCATCACCGGCACCCGCACCTACCCGCGGACTTCGATTGAGTCTGATATTTCCATCGGCGGCTTCTAAGGTCATGGTCGTGGGAAAGCCGGTGATTCTGGCGGTCGACGATGACCAGCTGGTTTTGAATGCCGTCCAGCGCGACCTTCGGCAGCGCTATGCCGAGGACTACACGGTCGTGGGGGTCACGTCTGGCAAAGAGGCCCTTACGGTGCTGAACGAGCTGGCCGCCCAGGGTGATCCCGCCGCTCTCCTGATCGTCGACCAGCGGATGCCGGAGATGACCGGTGTGGACTTTCTGGAGGCGGCCCGGCGACTGGACGAGAGCACTCAGCGGGTCCTGCTCACCGCCTACGCCGACACCGAAGCCGCCATCGCTGCCATCAACCGCGCCGGCGTGGCTCAATACATCCTCAAGCCGTGGGATCCACCCGAATCCAAGCTGTATCCGATTCTCGACGATCTGCTCGATACCTGGCGTGGTGGGTACCGTCCCCGTTTCAGCGGGATCCGAGTACTCGGCGATCGATGGGATGTCCCTACCCGCCATCTCAAAGACTTCCTCGCTCGCAACCAGGTGCCTTATCAGTCGGTCGAAGCCGGCGGCACCGAGGGCCAGGTGCTGCTCAGCGCTCTCGAAGTCTCGGCCGCCGATCTGCCCGTGGTGTTGCTCGAGGATGGGCGCCGGCTGGTCAATCCCAGCATCGCCGACTTGGCCGAGGCGGCCCGGTTGCACACCAGGGCCCAGGCCGAGGTTTACGACCTGATCATCGTCGGCGCCGGACCGGCGGGATTGGCCGCCGCCGTATACGCCGCCTCCGAAGGGCTCTCGGTGCTCGCCGTCGAACGAGAGGCACCGGGCGGTCAAGCCGGGCAGAGCGCTCGCATCGAGAACTATCTCGGCTTCCCGGCCGGCCTGTCGGGTGCCGACCTCACCCGGCGAGCGGTGGCCCAAGCGTCCCGTTTCAGCGCCGAGTTGCTCGTGCCGGTGGAGGCCGTCGAGCTGTCCCGCAACGACCCCTATCGGATCGTCCGATTCTCGGACGGGGCGGTCGCTTCAGGGAAGACGGTGCTGATCGCCACGGGGGTGTCCTATCGCATGCTGGCCGTGCCGGGAGTTGACCGTTACACCGGCAGCGGCGTCTACTACGGCGCGTCGGCGGTCGAAGCGACCGAATATCGCGGCCGGCCGATCGTAGTGATCGGAGCCGGAAACGCGGCCGGGCAGGCGGCGCTTTTCTTGGCCGGGACTGCATCTGAGGTGCGGATGGTGGTGCGGGGGGCTTCTCTGGCGGCTTCGATGTCGGCTTACCTCATCGACCGAATAGACGCCACCCCCAACATTGAGGTGACGTATGAGTCGAAGGTGACGTCGATCGAGGGCGGTGACCGGCCTGAGACGATCACGGTTAGACGGCCCCAAGGGGAAGAGCAGTGGGAGGCGGCGGCGGTCTTCATCTTCGTCGGGCAGGCCCCCCGGACCGATTGGCTGGCACAAACCCTGCAACGGGATACTCAGGGTTTCATCCTCACTGGGTCCGAGTGTGCCTTCCAGCCGGGGTTGACCCCAGACCGGCTGCCATTGATGATGGAAGCAAGCGTCCCGGGGGTCTTTGCTGCCGGCGACGTGCGGGCGGGGTCAATCAAGCGAGTCGCCTCGGCGACAGGGGAAGGGTCGATGGCCGTCAAGTTGGTACATCAGCACCTCGAGAGTCTGTGAACCCGCACGACGTCCTCGCCGAGTTGGCGTACTTCTCGGGACTTCCCGACGACGAGATAGACACGTTGTGTGCGGCCTCGGAGGTCATCCTTGTCAAGAGCGGAGATGTAGTGATCGAGGACGGCGCATTGCCTCAGGGTCTACTGGTTGTTGCCGAGGGCAACTTCGAGGCTTACCGCCGGACGGCGGATGAGGATTTGGTCCTCGGCATCGTCGGCCCCGGAGGTGTGCTTGGGGAGATGTCGGTCCTCGAAGATCGGCCCACCTCGGCTGCGGTCAGGGCACTCGAGGACGGATCACTGGTGCGAGTTCCGGTTGAGCACTTCCGTCGCGTGCTGGCTGACCCGGTGCTCCACACGGCCATGTTCCAGACCGTCATTGGCCGCCTCCGCGAGCGGGAGGAGGCGCTGGTCCATGGCGAGAAACTGGCCTCACTGGGTGTGCTCGCCGCCGGATTGCTTCATGAGGTGAACAACCCCGCCGCGGCCATGGCTCGGGCGGCCCATCACCTCGGTCAGCTCATCGGAGATCTGCTGCCTCCCCGACAAGGTGAAGCTCCCACCGGACTCGAGCGAGCCCGGCAGATCGATCGGATCTCGGATCTTGTTGATCCCTCAGGCGTCGAGCGGGAACTGGCCGCCTCCCTCGTTGATCAGGGCTGGAGAGGCGAAGACCTGGTCGCCATCGACCCGGCTCAGCGGTTGTCTACCGCTCGTCTGGTGCATGCCCGTCAGCTGGCCGGCGAGATCGGAATGGCGGCCGCCCGCCTTACCGAGCTGGTGCAGGCCGTGAAGCGGTGGACCTTCTCCGGGCAGGGTCCGTTGCAGCCCGTGGACTTCAACCAGGTGGTGAACGACAGCCTGGTGCTTCTCCGCCACAAGACCGCCGGCAAGCGGATCGACCTTGATTTGGGTGAGGTGGCTCCGGTTGAGGGGCGGGGAGTCGAGCTCAGCCAGGTCGTCACCAACCTGGTCGACAATGCCCTCGATGCCGCCGACCACCTCGTGCTCGTTACCACCATGTCCGGCGATGGTGAGGTGATCCTCGAGGTGGCAGATGATGGTGCCGGAATTCCGCCCGACCTGGTCGCCCGAATTTGGGAGCCCTTCTTCACCACCAAGGAACCCGGCCAGGGAAGCGGACTGGGACTCGGCATCTCGCGGCGCATAGCCATCAGCCATGGCGGCCGCCTCGATGTGGAGTCCGAGCCCGGAAAGACGGTCTTCAGGCTGGTCCTTCCACGCCCGAACTAGCTTCGAAACATATGGTGAATTCGCTCCCAACGGGGATCGTCACTTTCGCTTTCACCGACATCGAAGGCTCCACCCGGCTACTGCAAAGCACCGGTGGCCACTACCGGCAGATACTGGAAGAGCATGCCGAAATCATCCGGGGCGCCGTCGCCGGTTCGGGCGGTGTCGTCGTCGGCACCGAAGGAGATTCCATCTTTGCCGTGTTTGCCTCGCCGAAAGGGGCGCTAGCCGCGGCGTCGCGATTCCAGCGTGAGCTTTTCACCCACCCCTTCCCCGCCGAGGCCAGGGTGCGGGTACGGGTGGGGATTCACAGCGGTGAGGGGGTTCTCGGCGGCGACAACTACGTCGGCCTCGACGTCCACAAAGCCGCCCGCATCGCCGCCGCCGGGCACGGCGGGCAAGTGCTGGTTTCCAAAGCGACCGCCGGGCTGGTAGACGGCCAGTTGCCCGACGGCACCTCTCTCCGTCCCCTCGGCGGCCATCTGCTGAAGGATCTGGAACATCGGGAGGAGCTGTTCCAGTTGGTCATCGAGGGGCTGCCAACCGATTTCCCGCGCCTTCGCACCGTCGGCACGGCACTCAATAACCTGCCGATCGAGCTGACCGGATTTGTTAGCCGGCCCGAACTGGGGGCGATAGTCGACCTGCTTTCCTCGGCACGATTGGTGACCCTTACCGGTTCGGGCGGCACCGGCAAGACCCGGCTGTCGCTGCACGTCGCGGCCGATCTGGCCGACAAGTTTCCCGATGGGGTTTGGTT
Organism: Actinomycetota bacterium; assembly: GCA_052390035.1. Taxonomy (GTDB): domain Bacteria; phylum Actinomycetota; class Acidimicrobiia; order Spongiisociales; family ZC4RG35; genus JBQTHI01. Next base: position 4,208 of record JBQTHI010000043.1, read on the forward strand.
CGTGCCCCTCGCCGCCATCTCCCAACCCGAGCTGGTTACCACCGCGGTGACCTCGACCCTGGGACTGGCGGCCTCCGCCGAAGATCCCGACCGTCGCCTGGCGGAGTATCTGCAAACCAAGCAGTTACTGCTGGTTCTCGACAACTTTGAGCAAGTCCTGACCGCAGCGCCACAGGTGGCGGGCTGGCTGCGAGGTGCCGATGAGCTGAAGGTGCTGGTCACTTCTCGCAGCCCTCTTCACATCTACGGCGAGCAGGAATTCTCGGTTCCCCCGCTGGCTGTGCCGCCCGAAGACGAAATCGCCACTGCCGACACCTTGCTCGACTACCCGTCGGTGCGGCTCTTTGTAGAGCGGGCAAAGGCCGCCCGACCCGACTTTGCGTTAGAAGCGCACAACGCAGGGGTAGTGGTGGACATCGTTGCCGGACTGGACGGACTACCGCTTGCCATTGAGCTGGCGGCTGCCCGGGTCCGCCACCTCCCGCTGGAGGCGATCCGCCGCCGTCTCTCTACTCGATTGGATTTTCTCACCGGGGGGCCTCAGGATCTTGCTCCTCGACAGCGGACGCTGCGCGCCGCGGTGATGTGGAGCTACGAACTCCTCGACCCCCAGCACCGGCGCCTGTTCTCCCGGTTGGGAGTCTTCAGAAACGGCTTCGAGCTGGAGCAGGCAGAGGAGGTATGCGGACCGGGATTGGAGGTCGATGTTCTCGACGGATTGATCCATCTGGGGGACCAGAGCCTTTTGCGCCCCGTGGAGACTTCGGGCGAGCCCCGGTTTCTGATGCTTGAGACCATACGAGAGTTTGCGATCGAACAGCTTCAGCTCAGTGGCGAAGAAGACGGGATCCGCCACCGTCACTTCGTTGCCTACCTGAAGCTGGCCGAACGGGCCGCACCCCTGTATACAAGGTCGGAGAGCCGCCGCTGGCTCGACCATACCGAACGGGACCATGAGAACCTCCGAGCGGCACTGGACCGGGCTACCGACCAGGGCGAGGCGGAGGTCGCTCATCGCCTGGCCGGGTCGCTTTGGCGTTTCTGGCAGATGCGGGGATACCTGCGCGAGGGAAGGCAACGGACTGCCAAAGCTCTGGCCCTCCGGGGCGGATCGCCTCGCTCCCGGATCATCGGGGAGGAAGCGGCCGGGGGCCTGGCATATTGGCAAGCCGATATGGAAGGTGCCGACGAGCACTACCGCCGAGCCCTCGACCTCGCCCGCGAGATCGGTGATCCCACCCTGACTGCCCATGCGCAGTACAACCGGGGCTCCTCCCGAGCTTTACACGCCGGGGTGCAGGCTGCGCTCGCCGATCTGGACGAAGCGCTCGAGCTGGCCGAGACGATCGGCGACCAGGAATTGATTGGCCGGATCCACTGGGGCAAAGGGACGGTTCTATTTCTGCACGAGTCGGCCGAGCTCGACGACCCGCAAGCCGCCCTCGTCGAGTTCCTGATGGCGGCCGACGCCCTGAGCGGGACGGGGGCGACGTTCGACATCGGATGGACAGAGCGCATGCTGGCAGCCGTGCTCCTTACCCTTCGCCGGGTGGAGGAGGCGGAGGCGCATCTTCGCAAAGGCCTCTCGCTATTTGTCGAAGCCGGAGACCTTTCGGCTCTGCCGCTTCACGTCCGTGACTACGTGCAGGTCCTTCTAAATCGTAAGGACTACCAAACGGCTTTGGTTTTGGCCGGTGCGGCCGCGTCGCTGCAGTCGATGACGCAGACCAACATGCTCGATCTCATCGCCAACAACATGCGGGGCCTCGATGTGGCGATCGCCGCGGTGGGACCAGAACGGGCCGAGAAGCTGGTGGCCGAAGGCGAGTCGTTTTCTATCGACCAGATCCTCTCGATAGTGCTTGATCATCTCACCATATCGGCCACGGGAGCGCTGGCCGGTCAGTCGGGGGGTGCGGGTGAAGGGGATTCGCCGCCAGGGCGCTGACCCGGTCGCGAAGCGACACGGTCTCATTTGTTCCGAGAAGGTTCGCCACCTCATCGGCGAGGTAATGATCAAGGGAGGCGGTGAGCGACTCCAACGCGCTGGTCATTGCCGAAGGCAGAGAACGGCCGGCAAATCCCCAAAGGACTGTCCGCAGCTTGGGCTCGGGATGAAAGGTGAGTCCGTTGTCGATGGCCCAAAGCTGGCCATTGGCCCGTTCCGAAAGAAGGTGCCCGATCTTGCGGTCGGCGTTGTTGCAGACCAGATCCAGAACGGCGACCGGCCAGAGGACAGGATCGAGGTCGGGGCTGAGAAGTGGCCGCGGGTCGAAGTCAAAGTCAGCCTCGATGAAGAGTTGGGCCGAGCCGGGGCCAAGTGGGCCGACGGCGGGCGACGTCTCGGGCACGATGGTTAGTCCCATCGCTGCGGCGACCTGATAGGCGAGTATCTCGCGGGTAGGAAGGCTGGCGGCGGAGAAGTCCGAGAGGGGGCTCATGCCCTGCTGGGGCTTGTAAACCCAACGAACCCCGCGCCGATCGGTTGCCAGGAGGGTGTGGTTGGAAGCCGAGGCGAATTCGCCAATTACCTCGGTGAGCCGCACCGGCTCGGTTAGCCGTGGTGGCCGTTGACCGATGGGCACCGGTGACCCTCGGGGTCCATGGGTAGCTGGCAGCGTGGGCAAAGGGACCTTCCGGCAGCGACCACCCGAGCAGCGATCACCGCCATTGCGCGGAATTGTTCGGAGGTAACAACGAAGCTGACCGACTGATCTTCATCAACCGAACCGATGGTCAGCGTGATTCGGGCCTCGCGGTCGATCGAGACGCCGATCGAGCCGATCCGAAACTCCGGATCCTCGGGCTCGGCAATGCCCGAGCCCTCGGCCACAATGCGGTCGACCACCTCATCGTCGACCTCGATTCCCGAGACCAGTAGAAGACGCAAACCTTGAGCGGCCAACTCCGCCACCTGGCCCTTCTCGCAGGGAAATGATCGGACGGCACTTCCCTTTTTGATCTGCAGGTAGAAGCGCCGAGAACCGGGTTGGCCGATGGCACCGGCGGCGACGCCATCGACCGGACCCAGCTCGTCTATTTCCATGTTTTCGGGTCCCCGTTGCCGTTCAAGGCGACCAATCGGGGCTGACCGCCGGCAGGGAGGTCCAAGACGCTGACTGAGGCCGGAGCCACCGCCAAGCGGCCGAACAGGTCGAGGGGCTGGCCGAGATAGTGCGAAACGACCGCCTTGATGACGTCGGCGTGGGTTACCAAGCCGATGGTTTGGCGACGATGCCGTGCTGCGAGTTCTTCACAGGTGGCGACGGCTCTCGCCTGGGCGGCGGCCAACGACTCGCCGCCTGGGAACCGGACTCGTGAGGGGTAGTGCATCACCATTCGCCAAGACTTGAGCGGATAAAGAGAGCGGAGGCTACGCCCCGACCATTGCCCGTAGTCGATCTCGAGCAGGCCATCGTGGTTGCGGACCTCACGGCGTTGGACACGGGCGATTGCGTCGGCCGTCTGGCGAGTTCGCTCCAGCGGCGACGCATAGATGGCGGCCAGCCGCACCCGGCCAAGTTGGTCCGCCACCGACTCTGCCATTGCCCGGCCTTCGTCGGTCAGCGACGACCCGGGGAGGCGTCCCGTAAGAGTCCGGCCGGTTTCGGCCGTGGGGGCATGACGAACTAGTACCAGTCGGGCCACGGTCTGAGGGTACCGGGTCGATCGCCCGCCCGAACTTGGGGCTGTAACTAACGATTTCGTTTGCTGGAACCCAGGGTTCGGTTGGTTTCAGAGGAGGCGACCCTGGTCGGGCGGGTCCTGGAGTCGATCGTCGTTGTTGCGGACGCTGTTGACCCGGGGCGACACCTCCCGTTCCATCCATATTCCTGGGTCGAGTGGGTGAAGGTGCGTGCGGACCTGATCGGGATCGGTCGCTCTGCGATCGAGCCACCCTGACCAGGCTCCCGGGGGGAGCCCCACGGGCATGCGATGGTGGAGCGCGGCGATCACCCCCGTGGCGGCGGCGGTCACGATCGCACAGCTTCTCACCAACTCCCCCTTGGTCGGGTCCCGCCATGTCGACCAGATTCCGGCGAACCCGACCGGGTAGCCGTCCGCTCGAAACACCCAATGGGGGGTACGACCACGTTCCTTGGGCTCCCACTCGTAGAAGCCGTCGGCTGGGATGATGCATCTCTTGCGGGACAACGAATCCCGAAACGCCGGGGTGCTGGCCACCGTCTCCGCTCTGGCGTTGATGTGGCTCACCCGGTCGTTATTGGCCCAGTGGGGTATCAGGCCCCATCGCATGGTTCGAATCGTTCGCCGGTTGTCTCGTTCGGCTACCACGTAGACGCGGTCGGTCGGAGCCACGTTCCATGAAGGTTGCAGTGATTCGCCAGGTTCTGGAGTCGCCCCAAAATATTCGGCGTAGAAGTCGACATCACCGGAGAGTGAGAAACGGCCACACATCGTCCCCCTATTGTGCAGCCGCCAATCTGGTCTTCTGGTCAGGGTAAATTTGACCCTGATGGCGAGAAACGTTCTGGGTACGGTGCTGGAGGATTGCTCCCGCCTTCCTCTGACCGGCTTTTATCGCAATGGGTGTTGTGAAACGGGTGCGGATGACCCAGGCATCCACACAGTATGCGCCCGTATGACCGCAGAGTTTCTCGCCTTCTCGCAAATGGTCGGCAACGACCTCTCTACCCCTATGCCGCAATATGGGTTCGCCGGGCTGCAACCCGGCGACTGCTGGTGTCTGTGTGCTGCGCGGTGGGTCGAAGCCTTAGAGGCAGGTGTTGCGCCGCCGGTGGTACTGGCAGCCACCCACGCCGCGACGCTGGAGTTCGCCAGCCTTCAGGACCTGAGAAGCCACGCCGTTCCGGCGGTGTGAGGGGGCGAGCCCACCTATAAGCCGGATTCTGTCCGGGGCCGAAAGGCTCCGGGACGACCATCCATCTGGGACGACGATCACTCGCCGCCTCTAGCGGCCTACCCGGGACTTGATCGGCGGGCCACCGATGTCCCTGCTTGGCCTTGCTCCGGGTGGGGTTTGCCGAGCCGCCCGGTCGCCCGGGACGCTGGTGGGCTCTTACCCCGCCGTTTCACCCTTGCCTGTGCCTTGCCGGCCATCGGCGGTCTGCTCTCTGTTGCACTTTCCGTCGGGTCGCCCCGCCTGGGTGTTACCCAGCACCATGCCCTGTGGAGTCCGGACTTTCCTCGGGTATCCCCGCGGCCGTCCGGTGGGCTCGCTGGCGAATTCTACCGTCGTCGACGGCCGAGAATCCCTCCCAAACCGCCGACCACGATTGCCATGAGCGCCAGCAGGAGAATTGATGCGATGGGGGCGGGACTCCCTCCCAGTTGCGAGACGATGACGACGAGACCGGCTATGGCGAGACCCGTGATCGAGCCGTGGAATCGAGCGCTGAACGGTGCCATCCGCCCGGCGACGTAGCCGCCCGACAGGAAGCCGAACAGCACGGAAAGGGACAACGAAAGACCGGCAATCGCTTCGGAACCGGACAGGCGGGCGAGCGCCGCCAGAAGGGCGAAGACGACGCCAGAGCCGAGCGCCCCGGAGGCGATTCCGGCCAGGACCGCCTGCCATCGAAGGATTCCCAACATCAATGGATCACCGGCAACGGTCCAATGCCGGCATCAACCAGCCCCCGTGCTTTAGGCTGCGCCCAAATTCGGGCCAAGCCCTGCCGCTGAAAGGAGCGTTTGGTGGCGATCAACAAATAGGTTCCGCGCGGTGACATGGGATGAGCTGCTCAACACCCGGCCTTTTCATGTTGCCACACCGGGTGTGAGGAGGAGCGCTCGGTGGCCGAAGTTGTCGGCCGAGACGAAGCCGTAGGCGATCCGCTTGAGGAGCCCGTGCTTGGCGTTGGTCTCTTCCAGGCGTCCGTTGGTAGCTCGCTCGGTGTCGTGGAAGGCGAAGATCTCGTCTCCCCATTCGATGAGGGCGGTGATCACCTGGGTGAACTCGGGGAGGGAGCGGTCCCCGGTAGGCGGCGATCAACTCCCCCAGGGCCTGGTTGGCCTCATCCGGTCTCTCGGCTAAGTAGGTGTGGTGGAGGTGCTGTTATAGGGTCCAGCCGTGGGAGAGTTCGGGTAGGCGGAGAGGACCCAGACGGGCCCTTCCCTCCTCGTCGAGGCGATCCTCCCGGCGCAGCTGCAGGTAGCGAGATCTGAACACCTCCCCGGTCGACGGCGGCCGGTCTCCTTTCTCCCGGATCTGCTGGAGGCGGCGGCGCACTTCGATCAGGGCGGAGGCGAACCAGTGGGCAACGTGGAAGCGGTCGACCACGAGGGTGGCGTGTCCCAGATGCTGGGAGATGGCCGACCGGTAGGGCCCCGACCCATCGGTGACCACCACCTTGACCCCTCGACACCCGCGGTGGCCCTGGGCGGCCAAGAACCCCGACAGCGCCTTGCTGTCTCGGTGTTTAACCACTCCCAGTCCCTCCCCGGTTTCCCCGTTGATCAGCACGGTGACATAGCGGTGGCGGCGGCGCAGGCTGGTCTCGTCCACCATCAACACCCGGCAGCGGCGCCGGCGACGCTCGGCCACCACCTGCTCGGACCAGGAGGCCACCAGGCCCATGATGAAATGCCACCCCAGCCCCCAGCTGCGGCACAGCTCACGGATCGACAGCAGGTTCAGGTCCCGGACCAGGTGGCGGACCAGGCGGCGGTGATGTGGGTCACCCGGCCGATGACGAACTCGGGATGGTCCTCCAAGAACCGCTCCCCACATTCGTTGCAGGCGAGGCGTCGCCGCAAGCAGACCAACACGGTGTGCCTTCCGCCAAAGGTCAGGTCACGGACCCTCACCCGGCGGCGGTCATGCACCACCGTGGTCTGGAACCCGCAGTGGGGGCATCACCGAGTATCGAGGGGCTTCGATCATCCGACCGGCCTCATCACCAGAAGGCGCCTCCCCACGTCAGCGCGCAGTCTCAACAACTTGAGGTTGGGAACCCATGAGGGTCCACTCGACGTTGTCTGCGACCAATAAACGATAGACAGCCCAATCGCGACGGTTCTCAGCCTGCAGGAAGGAGTTCACGACCTCCGGGGCGTCGATCAGGCGAGGTCGAAACGATCGAGGTTCATGACCTTGTCCCACGCCCCCACGAAGTCACGCACGAACTTCTCCTTTGAGTCCTCAGAGGCGTAGACCTCAGAGATCGCTCGGAGCTGGGAGTTCGAACCGAAGACGAGATCGACGGCGGTGGCGGTCCACTTGACGTCGCCCGTCGAGCGATCGCGGCCCTCGTACACGTTCTCAGCCGAGACGGATGCCTTCCACTCCGTGCTCATGTCGAGCAGATTCACGAAGAAGTCGCTGGTCAACGTCTCGGGCCGGTCGGTGAAGACGCCGTGGGCGGATTGGTCGAAGTTGGCGTTCAAGGCACGCATGCCGCCGACTAAGACCGTCATCTCCGGAGCGGTCAACGTCAACATGAACGCCCGCTCCACCAGCCCGTGCTCCGCCGACAACTTCTCTCCGGCCCTTTGATAGTTGCGGAACCCGTCGAAGGTCGGTTCGAGCACGGCAAATGCTTCGACGTCGGTCTGCTCCTGCGAGGCGTCGGTACGCCCCGGCACGAACGGAACCCTTACGTCGTAGCCGGCGTTCTTCGCCGCTTGCTCAACGGCTGCGCACCCGCCGAGGACGATCAGATCGGCGAGGGAGACCTTCTTTCCGCTGGACTGTGAACTGTTGAAATCCTGCTGGATTTCATGGAGGGTCTGCAGGACCTTGGCCAGTTCGGTCGGGTCGTTCACCTCCCAGTCCTTTTGTGGCGCAAGGCGAATCCGTGCCCCGTTGGCCCCGCCACGCCTGTCGGTACCGCGGAAGCTGGCCGCCGACGCCCACGCGGTGGAGACCAGCTTGGAGATGGACAGTCCCCGGGCGAGGATCTTGCCCTTGAGGGCAGCGATGTCATCCTTCCCGACCAGGTAATGATCGACCGTTGGGACGGGGTCTTGCCACAGCTGCGGTTCTGGAACCCACGGGCCAAGGTAACGGGAGACCGGTCCCATGTCGCGGTGCAACAACTTGTACCAGGCCTTGCCGAAGGCTTCTTCGAGCTGCTCCGGATTCTCGTGGAAATGCTTCGCGATCGACCCATAGATCGGATCCAACTTCAGCGAAAGGTCTGTCGTCAGCATCATCGGGGCATGCTTCTTCGACGGATCATGAGCATCCGGCACGGTGCTCTGCGCCGAAGGGTCAGTAGGCGTCCACTGTTTCGCACCGGCCGGGCTCGTCGTCAACTCATACTCATAGTTGAAGAGGTTGTCCAAGAACCCGTTGTCCCACTTCGTGGGCTCGTTGGTCCACGCGCCCTCCAGCCCGCTGGTGAGCGAGTCGCCGCCCTTGCCGGTACCAAAGGTGTTTCTCCATCCGAGGCCCTGCTCTTCGAGGGATGCAGCCTCAGGCTCGGGACCGGCGTACTGGGCATCAACCGCACCGTGGGCCTTTCCGACCGTGTGGCCTCCGACGATGAGCGCAACCGTCTCCTCATCATTCATCGCCATGCGGCCGAACGTTTGACGAATGAACTTCGCTGCCGCGAGCGGGTCCGGGTTGCCGTTCGGGCCCTCCGGATTCACGTAGATCAGGCCCATGTGATCGGCTCCGAAAGGCCCCTCGATTTCCCCCTCGCCACCGTGGCGCTCATCACCGAGCCACGTGTCCTCAGGCCCCCAGTAGATGTCCTCTTCGGGGGCCCAGATGTCCTCACGCCCGAAGCCGAAGCCGAACGTGGAGAACCCCATCGATTCATAGGCACAGTTGCCGGCGAAGATGAGTAGATCGGCCCAAGAGATTTTCCGGCCGTACTTCTGCTTGACCGGCCAGAGCAACCGGCGCGCCTTGTCGAGGTTCACGTTGTCAGGCCAACTGTTGAGGGGGGCGAAGCGCTGAGCGCCGGCACCGCCACCGCCCCGGCCATCGGCGATGCGGTACGTGCCCGCGGCGTGCCACGTCATCCGGATGAAGAGCGGCCCGTAATGGCCGTAGTCTGCCGGCCACCAGTCCTGCGACGTAGTCATCAACTCGATGATGTCCCGCTTCAGCGCGTCGAGGTCAAGGGTCTTGAACTCTTCTGCGTAGTTGAAGTCATCGCCCATCGGATTGGACGGAAGGTAGTTGAGAACCTGGAGGTTCAACTGATTCGGCCACCAGTCCTGATTCGTCCTGCGCCGCACCGGGGCGGGGTCGGGAATTACCGGGTTCTCGCTATCTCTTTCAGACATGTCGGTCTCTCTCAGCTCTGTTTCCTTCTGATGGCTCGCTGTGGCTGAGTCGTCGAGACGGCACCGAGCATAGCGAAGGGTGCCGCGGCTGGGGCGGGCAATTGAAGGGCATACCGCCACAACTGGAAACCACAGTGGAGCTGATGGCCGGTCCGGACTGCGGCCGCTGTCAACGCCGGTCGCTGTCGACAGGAGCACAATCGAAGGCTGTCTTATGGATGGCAGCCATACATAAGCTTCAGGGCCGAAAGCTATCTACAACGGTCCCGCTCAGGCCCCCATACCCGGCTGTCGGCCTCGATGCGGTGGGCACCGACGGAGTCGACGGAGCAGGCCGGGCAGCCTGGATTCAAGAGGCACAATGTCCGTCCGACAGTCCTTCCCACACCCGATGACTACGGCCGCACCCTGGCCGAACAGAACCCCTGGCACCTGATCGGGGCGGTGCCGCCATTCCCTTGCCGAACGGGTGGAACGTCCGATCGTCTCCCGACTGACTCGCGCCGTGCTGGCCCCCTCCTACCGCCACCAGCTGGTGTCGGGACCCCGCCGGGTGGGGAAGACCACCAGCATGTACCAGGTCGTTCGTCGGCTGATGGTCGAGGAAATCAGCCCCGACCGCTTGTGGTGGATCCGGCTCGATCATCCGCTCACCCGGGGGGGCGACGAAGACGAGGTCACCAGGGTGTTGGAGTCACAGCGGGTGCTGCGCAGCGACGCCATCGAGCGAGCTATCTACAAGGACATCCCCCAGTCCTACAACATCGACAACCCCATGTTCCTCGACCGGCTGCTGTACATGCTGGCCGGTCAGATGACCGGGATCCTCTCCCCCGGGCGGCCTCGGCTCGGACCTGGGGATTACAGCCCACGGTGCGCTGCAGCGGGGCATCTTGCCGTTGACCGATGACGTGGAGATGGGGCTCCTGATCGAGAACATGATCGCCTCCCACCTGTTCGCCCTCGGCCGAGAAGCCGGGGTGCGCCTCAACCACTGGCGAGAAGGGAACCGGGAGGTGGATTTGGTGTACGACGACCCCCGCCAGCCCTTGGCCTTCGAGATCGCCAGCTCGCCCGAGCACCGACGGTCTGGTCATCCTCGCCTCGACTCGCAAGGCTCCGACGGTGGCCGGTGTGGCCATTCCGCTCACCCTGGTGGCTGCCCATCTCGCCGGGATTCCCTTCTCTGGGTCCTCGGTCAATCCGGCCCGTTCTTTCGGGCCCGCACTGATCGGCGGTGACACGGCGGGGATCTGGGTCTACTTCGTTGGTCCGCTGGCGGGGGCGGCGATCGCCTGGGTCTTCTGGCGGATGTTTGGCGGTGATTCGGAGCCGAGTACATAGCCCCGTTGCTAGATAAGGGCGTCCTCCACCAGATCTTCGAGCCCTGCCACCCAGCCGGTGGGGAGATTCCAATGGCGAGCACCACTGACCACTCTGCCCATGTGCTCGGTCGAGGGGGAGTGTTCGCGACCGACCCCGGGATGGGCGAACACCGCCACGTCATAGCGATGGCCCGCCCGGTCGACCGCCCGCAGGTCGCTACGGATCAGCCGACCGTGGCGCGCCTCGCTGTCGACGATCGCCTGAAATTCGGCACCGTTCACCTCGAATATCGCTCCCCACACCGTGTGGCCCGTTGCCGGTTCGACCGAAGGGTGACCGTCGGGGGTGGGGAAGAAGAGGCGAGTCTCGGGTAGGTGAGCGATGAACTGGAAAGAGGCGGAGGGCGCCACCCCCTCCAGCAGCTGGGGGTCGAGCAGGGTCCCGTAGGCGAAATACAACACTTAGCGATGGATTGTACCGGCAGCGATGTTCATAACCTTGGCCTCATGGGATTGAGCCGTTGAACTGGTCAGATAAGCTCGGAAAGGTTGCCGATCGGATAGATCTGTCCCGTCACGAAGCGAGAGAGGTCATGTCCGAAATCATGGCCGGGTCGGCATCTGATGCGCAGATGGCTGCGTTCATCGTGGCTCTGCGGATGAAGGGGGAGACGATCGACGAGATCACCGGGCTCGTTGAGGCGATCAGATCGGCGGCGGTCCCGGTGCCGGTCGAACCCGAGTCACTCGTTGATGTGGTCGGCACCGGCGGTGATCGCTCCGGCACCTTCAACATCTCTACCACGGCCGCCTTGATCGCCGCCGGCGCCGGCGCCCGAGTCGCCAAACACGGCAACCGGGCGGCATCATCACAATGTGGATCTGCCGACGTCCTCGAGGGTCTCGGTGTTCGCATCGACCTCCCGGGCGATGCGAACCTAACCCTCCTGGCCGACCCCGGGTTCGCGGTCTTCTTCGCCCCTCTCTACCACCCGTCGTGCCCGCCTGCCGGTCC
>JBQTHI010000044.1:0-114213 GCA_052390035.1 Actinomycetota bacterium
TGACAAAGATCTGGCGTTGGACCGCACGATGATTCCCCTCGGGTCGTGCACCATGAAGCTCAACGCCACCGCCGAAATGATCCCCATCACCTGGCCGGGCTTTGCCGGCGTTCATCCGTTTGCCCCGGTCGATCAAGTGGACGGTTATCTAGAGCTGATCCGGCGCCTCGAGTCCTACCTCGAGGAAATCACCGGATATGACCGGGTATCCCTTCAGCCCAACGCCGGCTCTCAAGGCGAGCTGGCCGGCCTGCTGGCCATTCGGGCCTACCACCGTTCACGCGGCGACGATCAACGAAACGTCTGCCTCATTCCGTCATCGGCCCACGGGACCAACGCCGCATCGGCGGTTATGGCCGGAATGCAGGTGGTAGTGGTCGCCTGCGACGATCGGGGAAACGTCGATGTGGAGGATCTCGAGGCTAAGGCCGGCGCTCATGCCGAGCACCTAGCGGCGGTGATGATCACCTACCCATCCACTCACGGAGTGTTCGAAGAGGCGGTGACTCGAATCTGCCAGGTCGTACACCAACACGGTGGACAGGTCTACCTTGATGGGGCGAATCTCAACGCCATGGTTGGTATCGCCCGACCCGGGGTTTTTGGGGCCGACGTCTCCCATCTGAATCTTCACAAGACATTCACGATCCCCCACGGAGGAGGTGGCCCGGGAGTTGGCCCCATCGGTGTCGGTAGGCACCTCGCACCGTTCCTGCCCAGCCATCCCCTGCGGCCGGAGGCGGGGCCGCCCACCGGGATCGGGCCGGTTGCCTCGGCGCCATGGGGCTCTGCCGGGATACTGCCCATTCCGTATGCCTACATCCGGCTCATGGGGTCGTCCGGTCTGCGGCGAGCGACGGAGATCGCGATCCTCAACGCCAACTACCTGGCAACACGGCTCCACCCTCACTTTCCAGTCCTCTACACCGGCACCGAAGGGCGGGTGGCCCACGAGTGCATTCTCGATTTGCGCTCGCTCACCCGCAGTACGGGCATCACGGCCGAAGATGTGGCTAAGCGGCTCGCCGACTACGGGTTTCACGCCCCCACACTCAGCTTTCCGGTTGTAGGAACCTTGATGGTGGAGCCCACCGAGAGCGAATCGCTCGAGGAAATCGATCGTTTCTGCGAGGCGATGATCGCCATCCGGGGCGAGATCGCCCGGGTCGAATCCGGGGAATGGAGCGAGGATCGGAGCCCGCTTCGCCTGTCACCGCATCCCGCCACCGACCTAACTGCTCCCAATTGGGACCGTCCCTACACCCGTGACGAGGCTGCGTTTCCTGTCGATCGTCTTCGGTTAGCCAAATACTGGCCACCGGTTTCGAGGATCGACGGAGCGGGCGGGGACCGTAACCTGATCTGTACCTGTCCCCCTCTAGAGGACTACGCACCCTGAACCCTAGAATCAACCCTTGACTGCACCGGCTGCCAGTGGGATCGTGATTCCGCTCGATCCGGTCAGTCGGGCGCCCGAGAGGCCCATTATGCAATTCAAAGGTTCAATTCGAGCCCCGGGAGAACGGGGTGTCGGCGTCCAGGTTGTCCTGGTGGTGGACGACTATCACTTGGAAGTCCGACGCCATGACGACCTGCTGGGCAGGTGGTATTTGGCCGATGTGGAGGTGGTAAGGGACATCGCCGAGCGATTCACCCTCTATCTCGGCAACGACGAGATGGAGTTTCTCGCCGATGACGCCCTGGTCTTCGCCTACGACGGCGTCACCCGGATGCAAGAGGGCTGGCTGAACGCTCAAAAGAAGCGTCGGCGCCGCCGTAGGGCCGCCGAGCAGGCGGCCAAGCTCAAAGACGACGGAACCACAACGGGTTCGGTGATGGTCGAGGAGAAGCCCGAGCCGATCGAGCGCGCTCGACCGGTAGAGAAGAGTCGCAAGCGGAAACCGGCGGAGTCAGAGCTCTCTCGGCGGCTCGCCAGTCTCTCTGAGCCAAAGGTCACACGCGACCTCCTCGAGAGCGAGCCGATGTGGGAGGCGCCACCCGAACCGGTGTTATCCAAGGCTCGACGCCCGAAATCGGCCCGAACCACTCAATCGGAGATCGGTCATACCGAGCCAAACCATGTCGAATCAGCCACTGAACTCTTCGATTCGGGCTCACCCGAAGCAATCGAGTCCGGCTCATCGAGCGTCGGCTCGATGCCCAGGTCGCTCCTTCCGTCCAACGGCAAGAGACCGGTAGGGAGGGCGAAGACCGTTGGCCGGGAGTCCGGGAGTCGCCACCGCAGTCGCCTGGACGAAATCGAGCCAGTGAGAGAAGAAGAGCAGTTGGAGGAGCCGCCGGTCAAGCAGCCGGCGCGCCGGAAACCTCAACGCCGGGAGGACCCCAAGGCGATCGCAGCTCCTTCCCCTACGAGTCAGGTTCTTCCAGAGGAGGCAGATCCGCCACCAGTCACCGAAATCCGCTTTGCTGCCGACGGACACCACCCGTCGGAGACGAGCACCGGCCTTCTCTCGAAGTTACGCCGTCAGCCCAAGCCCCCAGACGGTCATGTGCACAAATACCGCGACTCCGGATCAGCCGTCGGCTTGTCGCGCAGGGTTTGCACCGAATGTTCACATGTGTCGATTGGCAGCGAAGCCTGAAGCCTTGTTGAGTCTCCGATAGAAGAAGGACCGGCTTGGGGCCGGTCCTTCTTGGAGCAACAGCGAGGCTTTGGCTACTTCTTGATGGTGGTCTTACGGGCCGCCGTGCTCTGGGCCGCCGTGCTCTGGGCCGCCGGCTTGCGGGCGGGAGCTCTTTTTACCGACTTCTTGACAGCGGTCTTCTTGGCTGCTGCTTTTTTGGCGGGTGCCTTGGTCGCTGGCTTCCTTACCGACTTCCTGGTGGCGGTCTTCTTGGCTGCTGCCTTCTTGGCAGGAGCCCTCTTAGCCATCGCCTTGCGGGCGGGGGCCTTCTTGGCTGCTTTCTTGGTGGCTGCTTTCTTTGCGGCCATGTGTCCTCCTGTCTCCGCGAGCCCCCGTGATCGAGGCTCGTCATGTTGCGTTGATAATTCAAGCGTTCATGAACAGCAATGCAAACATGTGATGAACGTGGTTAACGAATGTCCCCGATGGTCCCACTCGAGCCGGCGATTGTCCGCCGCATCATCCCGTGGAGATATTCGGAGGCGGGTCCATAGCCGCGGACGGCGACGCGTGTCGTGTAGTGCAAGACTCTGCCCACCCAGAGCCGGAAAGCCAGCTCTCGCCAATCGCTGTCGGTAGGGTCGAAGAGGTCGAGAAGTTGGCGAAGAGCAACGAGCCAACGGTGTTCGTCCATAGCCGACGTATCCGGCCACTCCTGCCATTGGATCGCAGCGTCGGCGAGGGAGCTTTCGAACGAAGACCTGAGCAATACCTCCTGGCGACGTGTCCAGGTCCGTGACAGGAGGCGCTGGGTGAGTTCGATGTCAAACCCGAGAGCCCCAGTGATCCTGTCACCAGAGATCCTGTCACCAGTGATCCTGTCACCAGCGATCCTGTCACCAGTGATCTGGTGATAAGCAGCTGCCGTCGCCGGCTCAGTCACGTGGACCACCGTCGAAGGAGGAACCGCGGTTCTGAGCCGTTGAAGCGCGCCCAGGCATTCAAGCGCCATTGTTTTCAAGTCGAGAAGCGATTCATAGAGGGCGTGATCTTTTCCCTCGCTCGCATATGTTTCGTAGATCGACAGCCCGTGGGCGGCGGTGGCATACGTGATCACGGTGTCGATTCCCCAGTCGCTTTGCTCGATGACCATTTGATCGGACGCGAGACGCTCGACGGAGTCCCGGGCGAAGGCCAGTTCCCCTGACAGCGGTTGTTCGATCCAGGGAAGGACGCTCTGCGGCCACAACATCGCAAAAGCTGGCCGGGTGATCATCCAGGTGATCATCCCGTCCGTGGCTGCCCGCGGGTAATAGTGACGGACGGCCTGATATCCGCGGTCGAGCGCTTTCTCCGCTCTGGCTATCCAATCAGTGTTGAAGCTCCTGATGTCGGCGTCATAGAAGTGAAGCCGCCGAAGATCGCTTTCGAGAAACAGGCGAAAACCGGTATTGATCGCATCGCCCTTGCCCGGACGTAATGCGCCGCAACGCTGTTGTGGCTTGATCGAAATCGTCGGCCTGGCTTCAATCCGTTCGGCCACTGCCGGCCAGGTGGGATCGTCACCGGCCGCCACCCCGATCACCTGGCTTACGGCGGGGTGCGAAGCGGCCAGCGTGAGGTTGGTGGCGACCAGCTCATGATCTTCGGCATCGAATGGGATAACCACCATCGTGCCTTGATCGAGTGAGGAGGGAGCATCAGGCACGAGCCGGTACCCTAACGGTCATGCCTTCGACAATTCCCGTGATCCTTTCGGGTGGTAAAGGCACGCGACTTTGGCCTCTGTCACAAGAGGAATCCCCCAAGCAATATCACGATCTGATCGGTCCCGGCACCCTGCTTGAAAGGACCATCGAACGCATCGCCGAACTGGGCGAGCGACTGGTGGTGATCGGGCATGTCTCCCACGTGGGCCAGATTCTCGATCCGCTTTCGCGGTGGCCGGGAGGCACCGTGATTGCCGAACCGACCGGTCGCAACACTGCCCCAGCCGTCGCCGCCGCCGCGCTGCTCGCCGATCCTGATGACCTCCTGCTGGTAGTACCGGCCGACCATCACATCGCCGATCGCAACGCCTTCTTGGAGGCGGTCAGGATCGCTCAGAGTCGCGCAGAGTCCGGGCAGCTGGTTACTTTTGGTGTGGTCCCGACCCGAGTCGAAGAGGGGTACGGATACATCGTTACCGATGAAGCCTCCAACGATGGTGGGGCTTTGCGAATGGAACGATTCGTCGAGAAACCCGCGGCGGTTGATGCGGCCGCTCTCATCGACGCGGGGGCGCTGTGGAACAGCGGAATGTTCCTCTTTCGCGCCAGCGTGATATTGGAGGAACTGGATCGGCACTGTCCCGGCGTGACCGAGCCAGTGCAACGCGCCATCGAGTCGGCGAAAACCACCGACCGGGTTATCGGCCTGGGCCCCGAGTTCGGCGACGCACCGGGCGTGCCGATCGATGTCGCAGTTATGGAACGTACGGACCACGGATGGGTTGTTCCCCTCGACGCCGGCTGGAGTGATCTGGGCTCATGGTCCGGCCTATGGGAAATCGGCGACAGGGACGAGAACGACAATGTCACCGTGGGACGGGTGGTCGAACTCGAGGTCAGCAAGAGCTACATTCGGTCGGAGGGACCGTTGGTGGGTGTCGTTGGCATGGACGATCTGATCGTGGTGGCTACTCCCGACGCGGTTCTGATCTGCCCTCGCTCGGACCCCGAGGGAGTGAAACGTCTGGTGGCCGAGTTAGCCCGACGGCAGCCGGGCTGACTTACCATCGAAGGATGCGACGCCTAAGCCTGTTCATTGGTGGCCTGGTGTTGATCGGCGCTTGTACCGAGGCGCCTGCCCCGGATGCCACCGGACAGCAGATCTTCGAGCAGATCTGTTCGCGCTGCCACGGCGTCGATCTAGGGGGAGGAATTGGACCCCCACTCGGGTCGGGTTCCAACTCTGCCGAACAGGACGACGCCTTTCTGGTGCTGACCATCAGTAGGGGCCGGGGGAGGATGCCTTCGTTCAACGGCACCCTCTCCGAGGAGCAGGTTGCCCGGGTGGTCGAATACGTCCGCAGCCGTCAGGAATGAGCGCCTCGATCCTCGAAGCGCTGGAGTTGCACACCGTTTCAATTCCGCTGCGTCATCGATTTCGCCGGGTCGTAAGCCGGGAGGCCGTGCTCATCAAAGGACCCGAAGGGTGGGGGGAGTTCTCGCCGTTTCCCGACTATCCCCCGGAAGTCACCGCCAGATGGCTCGCCTCGGCGCTCGAGGCGGCCTGCAGCGTTTGGCCTGAGCCGGTTCGCCGTTGGGTGCCAGTCAACATCACTGTGCCGGCGGTGGACCCTCCGACCGCTCATGCGATGGTGCTGACCTCCGGTTGCCGCACCGCCAAAGTCAAGGTCGCCGATCCCGGTCATACCCCAGAGGACGACTATCAAAGGGTGGCGGCGGTTCGCGAGGCGATCGGTCCGACCGGGAAGGTGCGGATCGACGTAAATGCCGCCTGGGATTTGGACACGGCGACCCGGGAGATTACGCGGCTGTCGGTGTTCGAGTTGGAATATGTGGAACAGCCAGTCAAAAGCCTCGAAGACATGATCGAATTGCGCCGGCGAGTAGTCGTGCCAATCGCCGCCGATGAAGCTGTCCGGATGGCCGCCGACCCGCTCGAGGTGGCGGAACGCGGGGCCGCCGACATCATGGTGATCAAGGTACAACCACTGGGAGGAGTGGTGCGGGCACTCGACCTGGCCGAGAGGTCCCACCTTCCGGCGGTGGTGTCGTCGGCGCTAGAGACATCAATCGGGATCGCTGCCGGTGTGCGCGCCGCAGCCTGCATTCCCGACCTCAGGTTCGCCTGCGGTCTCGGTACCGTCTCGCTGTTTCATGGCGACGTTGTCGATCGGCCGCTGCTGGCGGTTGATGGTGAAATAGAGGTGCGCCGTCCCGATCCTGATCCGACCTTGCTTGAACGGTTCGCGGCCGATCGGGAGACAGCCGCCAAGGTGCTGGGTGGTTTGCGCCGAGCCGCCGAGATGTTGGCGTGACCATCCCTAATCCTTCGACGGCGGTGGCGACGGTCCTGATCGATGAGCTGGTTCGCAACGGGGTCCGCCAGATGATCCTCTCCCCGGGTTCCCGATCCGGTGCGCTGGCCCTGGCCGGCGCCTCCCATCCCCAGGTTCGGCTGGCAGTGTCGATCGACGAGCGCTCGGCCGGCTTTTTTGCTCTCGGGGTGGCCAAAGCGACTGGCAAAGCTGCCGTCGCCATCACCACTTCCGGCACTGCAACCGCCAACCTGTTCCCGGCGGTGGTCGAGGCGGATCAAGTTAACGTCCCTTTGGTCGTCATCACGGCCGATCGACCTCATGAACTGCGCAACACCGGGGCGAATCAGACGATCGACCAGGTCAAGCTGTATGGCGACAAGGTGCGGCTATTCGCCGACCTGCCGGTTGGGTCCGACCGGGCGGGTGAGCCGGGTTTCTGGCGGTCAACCGTCTGCCAACTGCTCGCTGCCGCCGCCGGAGTTCACGGTCGGGGGGGCCCGGTCCACCTGAACGTTTGTTTCGACGAGCCAGTGGTGCCGGTGAGCGATGACGGACGGGTAGCGGTGACGCCCTACTCCACTGACATCGCCGGAAGGTCCGACGGCGCCCCCTGGACGATGATCGAATCGTCTCCCGATGACACCCCCAAATTCAAGGTGGAGGGCCGAGTGCTGGTGGTGGCGGGTGCCGGCACCAGACCCCAGGTCGTAACCGAAGCACTGGCGGCGGGATGTGTGGTCATCGCCGAGGGGCACAGCGGAACGCGGGTTCCTGGGACGATCAGCACCGCCCACCACCTCCTGGCCTCGTCTGAAGTGGGCAAACGAATGGCCCCCGAGCGGGCGGTGCTGTTGGGCCGGGTCGGGTTGTCACGTAACCTCTCCGCCTTTCTTGGACAGGTGCCAAGCAGGGTTTCGACGGGGGAAGATTGGACGGACCCCGATCGGTCGGCGACGGGGCTGGCCGGCATTGGCGGTTTTGAAGCGATCCAGCCGGATCAGGAGTGGGCACAAGGTTGGGCGGGACTCGAATCGGCCGCCCGCTCAGTCATAGACCGCACACTCGACAGTGACGAGCGTCCGAGTGAGCCCCGGACCGCCCGCGATGTCTACGCGGCGGTTCCCGGGGGGTGCCTACTGGTGGTCGGTTCCTCGATGCCCGTTCGTGACGTCGATTGGTTTGCTGCCCCCCGGGAACCGGTGACGGTGGTCTCCAACCGGGGAGCGGCGGGTATCGACGGGATCATCGCCTTGGGCATGGGCGCCGGGACGGGGGCGACGGGGACGGTGGTCTTGGCCGGAGACCTTTCGATCCTCCACGACCAGAACGCCTTCCTGATCGAACCCCGGCCCGACCTGGTTGTCGTCAACGTCAACAATCAGGGTGGAGGGATATTTGCGTTCCTGCCCCAGGCTGCCTTCCCGGAACATTTCCAGCGGGTCTTCGCTACGCCTCGACCGGTCAGCTTCCCCGCTCTGTGCTCTGTTTATGGGTTGACCCACCACGCCCTGGGGTCGGCCCCGGACCTGCCGGGTAAGATCGCCGCGGCCATCGCCGCCGGCGGGAGCCATATGATCGAGGTGCGAACCGACCAGGTGGCCAACGTTGCCCTTCACCGCGAGCTGACCGCGGCGGTGGTGAGCGCTGTCGAATGACTCCCCTTCAATCCAGGGCCGAGAGCATGGCCGTCAGCTTGAGGCGGGTCTCCTCCAACTCGTCCTCGGGGACCGAGCCCGCCACCAGCCCATTCCCCGCGAAGAGGCGCGCCCTCGCCCCCGACAACTCCGCACAGCGCAAGGCGATGGCGAACTCTCCATCCCCGGACGGTTCGACCCAACCCACCGGCCCTGCGTACCTGCCTCGCTCCATTCCTTCCAGTCGGGTGATCAACACGAGCGCCGCCCGAGTGGGAACTCCACCGACGGCCGGCGTCGGGTGGAGTGCATCCACCAGCTCCAGCAGGTGACGGGGATGACTCAACGTGCCGGAGAAGGGAGTGGCCAAATGCTGGAGGTTGGCCAGTTTGAGCAACTCGGGTTGGTGGGGATGACTCAAATCCGCAGCAAATGACGAAAGGATGGTCCCGACCTCCTCGGCCGCCAGTCGATGCTCGAGCAGGGTCTTCTCCGAGGTCAGCAGGTTCTTGGCGATAAGGTGATCTTCCTCGTCGGTAGCACCCCGGGGGGCCGTACCGGCAAGGGTCACCGCCCGCAGGCGCGAGCCCTGCCGGCTGACGAGCAGCTCCGGGGAGGCTCCGACCAGTCCTTCGATTAGGAAGGTGTAGCAATTGGGGAACCGGTGGTGGAGACGCTCCAACACGCGGTGCGGTTCGAATGGCTGCTTGGACCAGAGGGCGTAGTCACGGGCCAGGACCACCTTTTCGACCTCGCCCGCGGCGATGAGCCTCCCAACCTCGGCGACCGCTTCGAGCCAGAGGTGGTCGGGGAGCGACGACCCGGCAAATCGCGCCCGATCACCGCTCGCCGCCACACCGGGCGGGGGATGGTCGAGGAACTCAGTGTTAGCTCCGTCAACGGTAACCGTCCACGCCCGATCGCCCCGGATGGCCACGACCACCTCCGGGACTAGAAGCACAGATTCGGGAGATTCGGGGTCGAAGGTGAAGCTTCCAAAGGCAATGGGGGCGAGGCCGGCGTCTCCCTCGAGCCGGTGGCGGTCCGCCCATTCGGCCAGCGAGGCCTGGGCTCGGCGTATTCGGTCAGGTCCGGTGCCGACACCGAGCCGAAGTTTCGTTCCAAACCCGGCGAAGGTCACGTCGGGTGAGATCCACACCGTGTGGGGCCGATGTGCCAGGAGGTTTAAAGGCAGGCTCTCGAGCGCCTGGACGCTGATGGTCATTGCTGCAACCTTCTCCGGGCCTTCTCGAGCAACAGCGCCCGAAAGTGGTGGTCGACCAGCCGACCGGTGGCGGGCAACATCGTTGTAAAGGCCTCGACCAATCTCGCTCCGGCATCAGCGTCGGTGGTACCGCTGGCTCCGACCGAGTCTCGGACGAAGCGGGCGAAGACCTCAACGGCCTTGTCAGCCACCGGCTGCATCGCCGCATCCATTCTCCTCGCCAGGTCCAGCAACTCGCCGAGGGGAAGCCCGACCTCTACCAACGACAGCCCGGCTTTGACCGGCTCGATGTCGGCTGGGTCGAAAAGCGGCTGCGGTTCGGTCGTCCGCGGTGTCAGAAAGCCTTCACGGATGATGACCTCGAGAAGGGCGGGGGAGAGGCTGGTGGCAGCCGCCAGCTGCTCCATGGTCAAAAGATCGGTGCGAGCGGGTTGGTCGAGCGCGGTGAGGAGGGCTTGATCCCACGGGTCGAGCAGGTTTCCGTTGTTAGAGGTCACAACCGGCCGATCACATCGTCAGGTTACGGCGGCAACCGTGCCGTTCCACCCGGCGAGCGCTCTCCCACCGATCAGGGACTTCACGGCTTGGCCGGTCCGGTTGGCCGATCCGGTCGCTCGAAGTTGGAGGCGGCCTCCTCTTTTCCTCGAGCCGTAGGCGACCTGGCCCGACATCCGCCGGACCCAAATCCGCTCAACCTGGCGCCCCACGGCCGGCGACGGGTCGACGACTACAACCTGAGCACCGGCTCGCTCGGCGATGAGCGGCTCGAGGAACGGGTAATGGGTGCAGCCGAGGACAAGCGTGTCGGCACCGGCAGCCAGCACGGGGTCGAGCCGGTCGGCAATCAGATCGGCGGCTTCGGGCCCGCTCACTCGACCCGTTTCAACCAAATCGGCCCAACCGGGACATGGCTGGGCGAAAACTTCTACTTCACCTCCGAACCGTCCGACCACCGAACCGAACAGCTCTCCCTGAAAGGTGGCGGTGGTGGCGAGCACCCCGACCACCCCGCTTCTCGTCAGAGCCGCCGCCGGCTTCAGGGCCGGCTCCATGCCTACGAAAGGAATCCCAGGATGATCGGCGCGGAGCCGGTGCAGGGCCGCGGCCGACGCGGTGTTGCAGGCAACGACGATCACTTCGGCTCCGGCAGCGAGCAGCCGGTTCACACAACGTTCGGCGAGTTCGGCTACTTCGGCGAGCGAGCGAGACCCGTAGGGAGCGTTGGCCGTGTCAGCCAGATAGACCAGGTCGGCGGCAGGAAGCCGCCGCCGAACATGCAGGAGGACCGAGAGGCCTCCTACCCCGGAGTCAAACATGCCGATCATGGCGAGACGCGCCAGGAGTATCGTCGCCCCCCGTCCCAAAGGAGGCTTTGTTCATGGATCTAAACGGGGTGTCTGCCATCGTGACCGGGGGAGCCTCCGGCCTAGGCGCAGCCACCGTCAGGCGCTTGGCCAAGGCAGGCGCGACGGTCGTGATCGCAGATTTGCAGGACGAAAAAGGTGAGGCTCTCGCCGCCGAAGTGGGCGGTGCCTACGTTCATGCCGATGTGACCAACAACGATGAGGTGCAGGCGGCGGTGGAGAGCGCGATGTCATCGGCGCCGCTGCGAGCGGTGGTCAACTGCGCCGGGATCGGCCCTCCGGCCCGCACCCTCAACCGGGATGGCAGCCCGCACGACATCGGGCACTTCCGCACGGTGATCGAAATCAACCTCCTTGGAACCTTCAATGTGATCCGCCTGGCGGCCTCTGCCATGTCCACTGGCGCTGCGCTGGACAACGGGCAGCGAGGAGCGATCGTCAACACCGCCTCGGTGGCTGCCTTTGACGGCCAGATCGGACAGGCCGCTTATTCGGCGTCCAAAGGCGGCATCGTCGGGATGACCCTTCCGATCGCACGCGACCTCTCGGCGGTGGGTATCCGGGTGAACACCATCGCCCCCGGAATCATCGACACCCCGCTTCTGGCGGGGCTGCCCGAACCGGCGCGAATCTCCCTCGGTGAGCAGGTGCTCTTCCCCAAGCGTCTAGGCCAACCGGAGGAATACGCCGAGCTCGCCTACTTCCTCCTCACCCACGATTACATGAACGCCGAGTCGGTCCGTATGGACGGGGGCATCCGGATGGGGCCCAAATGAACCGTTAGGCGACGAGAGCGGCCACCTGGCCCTTGAGGTGAGCAAGGATCGCCCCCATGCCTCTCAAGCGCTGGGGGGTGACGATCTCTTCGAGTCCCATCTTCATATAGAAGTCGCTGTCGATTGCGAGGATCGCCTCCCTGG
Organism: Actinomycetota bacterium; assembly: GCA_052390035.1. Lineage (GTDB taxonomy): Bacteria > Actinomycetota > Acidimicrobiia > Spongiisociales > ZC4RG35 > JBQTHI01. The sequence continues at coordinate 11,777 of JBQTHI010000044.1, forward strand.
CCTCGCCGTCAAGACCGGCGGTGAGGATGGCGGCGTAGCCGCGAACCGTGGGCGACTCGGGGGGAGCCTCGAAGAAGAGCCTCACGACTCCATTCTCGAGCCGGGTCGCAAGAAAGAAAGGGGTCTGGCACTCGTGGACCTGTTCCATGTCGGCCCGACTATCGGCGTACTCGGGAGGTAGCTCCGGGAGACGCTTCGCAAAGTCGAGCATGGCCTCCAGCCTGAACTGTTTGGGTGAAGAGGCGAAGATCTCGACAATCTGGGCGAGTCGTGGGGGCAGCGGCACCAGGCAATTCTAAAGGGCCTCCTGATCATTAGCACTACGGTGATAGTGTTAAGAAACCCGAGCGAGGAGCATTGATGTCAGTTGCGATCGATCCCACCTCCAAGTTCGCCACCTACGCCCACCCGAAACGTCTGGTGTCAACCGGGTGGGTGGCAGAACATCTCGACGATCCGGAAGTGGTGATCGTCGAATCCGACGAAGACGTTTTGCTGTATCACACCGGTCACGTACCAAACGCCATCAAAATCGACTGGGTAGCCGACCTCAACGACCCGCTAATCCGTGACTATCTCGACGCCGCGCAGTTTGCCCAGCTTATGGCGAAACATGGGATCTCACCGCAGTCAACGGTGGTCTTTTACGGCGACAACTTCAACTGGTGGGCGGCCTACGCCCTGTGGGTGTTTCAACTCTTCGGCCACGCCGACACCCGCCTCATGGATGGAGGCCGGGCGAAGTGGGTGGCGGAAGGGCGGCCGCTCCCAATCGACACGCCCTCGAAGGGGGAGGTCGCCTATCCGGTCCCTACCCGTCACGATCGGCCGATCCGGGCCTTCCTTGCAGACGTCCTGCCCCATTCGAAGGACCGCAAACCGTTGATAGATGTGCGCTCGCCCGAGGAGTTCCGGGGGGAGCGGCTCCATATGCCCGAGTATCCCAATGAAGGCGCCCTTCGGGGCGGGCACATTCCTTCGGCGAAGAGCGTTCCTTGGAAGAGGGCGGCCAACGATGACGGAACCTTCAAGACCGTCGAGGACCTTCGCAGCCTTTACATGGATGAGCTTGGACTCTCGGTCGATGACGACGTGATTGCCTATTGCCGGATCGGGGAGCGGTCGTCGCATACGTGGTTCGTCCTGACCCACCTGCTCGGGTTCGAAAAGGTGCGCAACTACGACGGCTCGTGGACCGAATACGGCAACGCGGTCCGGGTTCCTATCGAGCGCCCTTAGGCGCGGCCCGAGGCGCGCGTAGCAAGGGCTAGCCGCTCGATGGCGTCGGTGGGAAGCAGCGACTTTAGGCGCCATGTCCAATTGCCTTCTTCCCGACCAGGGGTGTTCATCCGTCCTTCCGATCCGATCCCGAGCAGGTCCTGGACCGGAATAACCGCCGTCGAAGCCGCCGAAGTCAAGACCAGCTCGATCAGGTCCCAGTTGATCTCCGACCCACGACTACCCGCCGCCGCCAGCAGACGCCGGCGTCCGCGATCAAGGCGGCGACGATCGTGTCGATCGTTGATTCCCCAGAACCACCCGACGGCGGTGTCGTTGTCATGGGTTCCGGTATAGGCCACGACATCGGTCGGGTAGTTCTGCGGATGATGTATCGCCGTGTCGGGTTCCTCATCGAACCCGAACTGGGCGACCCGCATCCCCGGGAAGTGGAATTGACGGCGTAGACGGGTCACCTCGCGGGTGATGACACCGAGGTCTTCGGCGATGATCGGCATTCGGCCGTTGCCGGTCGAGATCGTTTCGAAGAGGTCGGCGCCAGGTCCTTCCACCCAGTGGCCGTTCACCGCCGTCACCTCATCGGAAGGAATCTCCCAGTAGGCGGCGAACCCGCGAAAGTGGTCGATCCGCACCAAGTCAAAACGGGCAAAGGCGGCCTGCAAACGCTCGTGCCACCAGCGGTACCCGTCAATCCGGTGGTTCTCCCAGCGATACAGGGGATTGCCCCAACGCTGACCGGTGGCCGAGAAATAGTCCGGGGGGACGCCGGCAACCACCGTCGGGCGGCCTCCGGCGTCGAGGTGGAACAGGTCGGGCATGGCCCACACGTCCGCCGAGTCATGGGCGACAAAGATCGGAAGGTCTCCAATCAGCCGGATGCCTATCGAAGAGCAGTAACGGTGCAGGCCCGCCCACTGCCGGTGGAAGAAATATTGGATCACCCTCTCGACCTCGATTCGGCCGGCCAACCTCTTGATGGCCCGGTCGAGGGCATCGGGGATGCGGAGCGCCAGGCCCGGGTGCCAGTCCACCCACGGTCTCCCCGAATACGACTGCTTGAGGGCAGCAAAGGTCGCGTAATCCTCCAACCAGGTCGTCCGGAGGAACCGGGAATATTCGGGATCGGCCCCGGCCCGCAGAAATCGCCGCGCAGCCAAAATGAGAAGACGCGTCTTGTCAGGGATGAGGGCGCCATAGTCGACCCGGTCATCAGGAAGCCCGGTCAATGGTTCGATTTCAGACACCCTGAGCAGGCCCAGGTCGACTAGGTCGTCGAGATCGATCATCAGCGGGTTGCCGGCGAAGGTCGAGGGCGACTGATAAGGCGAGTCCTGATAGGCGGTTGGTCCGACAGGGAGCATCTGCCAATAGGTTTGCCCCGATGCTGCCAGCGACGTCGCGAACCGGCGTGCCGGTTCTCCGATCGTGCCTATACCGGAACCGGCCGGAAGTGAAGTGACATGGGCGAGAACTCCACTGGTGCGCCGACTCATGGGTGATGGCTGGGTCGACCGCTCGTCATGGGGTGCGGGAGGCTAACGGAAGCTACGGTTCAAACCTGATGGGTCCACTGTCCGGGGTGCGAGTGGTCGAACTAGCGGCGATCGGACCAGTCCCCTGGGCGGGAATGGTCCTTTCGGATCTCGGGGCTGAAGTGATCCGGGTCGACCGCACCCGGCCTGCACCGCTCGACGGCCTATTCCAACCCGACTACTCCCTGCGCGGACGCCGTTCGATCGGTGTCGACTTGCATTTGCCGGAAGGGGTGGAGGTGGTGCTCCGGCTGGCATCCACGGCCGACATCTTCCTCGAAGGTTTCCGGCCCGGGGTGGTCGAAAGGCTGGGTGTGGGACCCGAGCCCTGTTTGGCTCGACGCCCCTCGCTCGTGTATGGAAGGATGACCGGATGGGGGCAGACTGGTCCCCGCTCGGGGACCGCCGGCCACGACATCACTTACCTGGCGGTGTCCGGGATTCTCTCGGCCCTCGGTCCCCCCGATTATCCCCTGGCCCCGATGAACTTGTTGGCCGATTACGGCGGTGGGGGCATGCTGCTTTTGGTGGGAGTGCTCGCCGGCTACATCCATGCCGGCGCCAGCGGTCAAGGTCAGGTAGTCGATGCTGCCATGGTGGATGGTGTCTCCCTCCTGTCGACCGTTGTGCGCAGTGCACTGGCCTCCGGTACCTGGCGGGAACGGCGCCAATCCAACCTCCTTGACGGGGGGTGCCCCTACTACCGTACATATCGCACCGCTGACGACCGGTTTGTCGCGGTCGGCGCTCTCGAACCCCGTTTCTACGCGGCTCTTCTCGACGGGCTCGGTCTCGATCCGGCGGTCCTTCCCGATCGGGGGGACGTTTCCCGGTGGCCCGAGCTGGCAGACCATCTCGGGACCGCCTTCGGGCGGCGAACCCTGAGCCACTGGGCAGCTGTCTTCGCCGACAGCGACGCTTGCGTGGCCCCGGTGCTGTCATTGGGCGAGGCGGCGGGGGATCCCCACCTCCGCCATCGGCTGACACTCGTCGAAGCCGAAGGAGGATGGCAGCCTGGCCCGGCCCCTCGCTTTCAGAGAACCGCTCTCGCCCCGCCGGGTCCACCACGTGTTCCGGGAGCCGACAGCACCTCCATTCTCGAGAACCTGGGATATGACGAGTCTGATATCAGTAGGCTCCTGCAAGCGCAGGTTGTCATTGGAGCACCAAGGGAGTAGTCAGATGGTACCGAAGAACGTCGCCGCCGAGCAGGCCCTTATCGACGCCGAGGTCGCCGGCAAGACCCTGATCCAACTGTTCGATCGCAACGCAGTAGAACACGCCGATAAGCCTGCCATTCACTGGCGGGAGGGCGATGTTTGGCGCCATCTGAGCTGGGCGGAATACCGAAAAGCCGTTCATGAGGCCGCCGCAGGCTTCTTGTCGCTCGGCATTGCGACGGGCGACTTCGTGGCGATCATGGCGGGCAACCGGCCCGAACACGTGGTAGCCGACCTCGCCGCCATCCACACGGGAGCGGCCGGGGTAACCATCTATTCCACCCTGGCCCAAGGCCAGATCCAGTACGTGGCAGCCAACTGCGCGGCCAAGGTGGCGGTACTTGAGGACTTGACGTTCATGAAGCGCTGGGAGGCGGTGAAAGCCAACCTTCCCGACCTTCGATACGTGATCCTGATGGAGGGGGCGGAGAACTACGACACGATGGATTGGGTGCTCTCGTGGGATGAGTTGCTGCGGAGAGGCCGCCAGGCCCTTGAGTCGGATCCGGGCCTCGTCGACCGAGCCGCTGCGGAGGCACGGTCCGAAGGTCTGGCGACCCTGATCTATACATCCGGCACGACGGGTGTGCCGAAAGGCGTGATGGTCACCCATCGCAACGTGGTGTGGACCGCCGAATGTGTGAGCAGGGGGGCGGGGCTGTCTGCCAACCCGCGGATGGTCTCTTATCTACCCCTCGCTCACATCGCCGAGCGGATGTCAACCCACTACCTGGGGGTCTATCTGGGTGGTGAGGTCTGGTACTGCGCCGACATCGGATCGGTGCTCGACTATGTCCAAAAGGCGCGTCCCACGATATTCGTGGCGGTTCCCCGGGTTTGGGAGAAGTTCCACAGCCGGCTCCAGGCGCGGTTTCGTGAAGATCCCAGGCGGGAGAAGCTGATCAAAACGGCGGTGGATCACGGTCAGGCGATGATCCGCCAGGCGCAATCGGGAAAAGCGACGGGGTTGGTCGATCGGATCAAGCACGGTCTCTTCGAGCGGCTGATCTATTCGAAAATCAGGCACGGTCTGGGTATGGACGGTCTGGAAATAGCCATCACCGCCGCCGCACCGATCAGCCCCGACTTGATCGTCTTCTTTCGGGGCCTTGGTGTGCCCCTATTCGAGCTGTACGGGATGAGCGAAACGACCGGTCCGGCTACGAGCAACATACCCGGGGAGGAGCGAATCGGCAGTGTGGGCAAGCCCTTGCCCGGCGTGGAAGTAACGCTCGGAGAGGACGGCGAAATCCTGATGAGAGGTGGAGTCATCACCGCCGGCTACTACAAGATGCCAGAAGACACCGCACAAACCTTCGATGCGGCCGGCTGGGTTCATTCGGGCGATCTCGGCCGGTTCGACGATGACGGATTCCTTCACATCGTCGGTCGGAAAAAGGACATCATCATCAACGCCGCCGGGAAGAACATCGCCCCGGCCAAGCTGGAAACGACGATGAAGAATCATCCGCTCGTCGCCCAGGCGTGCATGGTCGGTGACGGCCGCCAGTTCATGACGATGATCTTCGCCCTCGACTCCGAGGAGGCGCCCACTTGGGCACGGGACAAGGGCCTTCGGTATGAAGACATGGCCAGCTTCAGCCAGATGCCCGAGGTGCGCGCCGAGTTGCAGGGGGTGCTCGACACCGCCAATCAGGAAGTGGCCCGGGTCGAGCAAATCAAGAAGTTCGTGATCGTTCCGGACGTATGGACACCTGATAGCGGTGAGATCACTCCGTCGCTCAAGCTCAAGCGAAACGTGGTTCTTGACCGTTACTCGGCCGCCGTCGATTCGATGTATTCCTGAGGCTGGCGCTCATCAGGTTGGAGATGTCACGGTCCTTTGGAGGCCTTAGGGCCACCAGATGGACGGCGAGCACCACATTGCTCATGTCGATTGGTCTGCTCCTGGTGCTCGGGGTGGCCAAACCGGCCGTGGCACAGGAGGTCGATCCCTATCAGACCGACCCGCTCGACCTGATCGCCCTCCGCGACGAAACCCGAACATACTCCACAGGGACCGACATATGGGAGGTCTGGATTTGCGACGTTCCGGATGGCTCGGTGGCGGTGACTTCCGGCCAGGCTTCAGCCGTCTTCGCCGGGTCGATCACCCCGTATTTTGAAGCCATCTCCGGCGGCATCTATTCGCCCCGATTCGTGGCGGGCGGCACGGTGACGGCTACGTCACAATCCGGCTGGCCGGCCAATCCATTTCTCACTCAGCCCGAATGTGAACAGCTGGTGGCCGCCCGGGCGGGAGGAGCGGGGGTGGATGGGGTGATGATCGTCACCGATGCCGCTTACACCGGCGGCTACGCCACCGCCGGTTTCGCTTGCTTGATCGGCGAGCAATGTCCGGCGTTTTACCCGGGTAACTACCGCCTGGCCGTGTTGGGGGGTGGAGTGGCGGTCCCGCTCGGTGGCCGCCCGGCGGCCCTTCGGACCGTCGCCCATGAGATCGGACACGCCCTCTTCTGGCCCCACTCGTTCGGTGGTCTGGTCAACTTCGAGAACGGGATCGTGTATGAGTACGACAACCCGATGGACGTGATGAGCGGCGGGGAAGGCGAGGTCCTCGACCTGGGTACGGTGGCTATCAACCGCTATGCCGCCGGCTGGATCGGCTCGGAGGGAGTCATCTTCCACCGTGGTGGTTCTCTCACCTACCACGTCACCGTGGGCTCCGGCATCCAACTGCTGATTCTGCCCACCGAGCAGGTAGGTGTGTATGAGACCATCGGTGCCAGGCTGCGCTTCGGCTACGACTCGGGGATCCCGGTGGAGGGAGTCGAGGTTTATCACATCGATCAAAGCCCCTCGGTCTGTGGCTTTCCCGCCGGCCAATGTTTTGGACCGGACCGAAGGACCATACAGGTACCGGCGCTGGCCGAACCCGCCGGGACCGGTCACGTCCACCAGGCCGGCTCCACCTTCAGCGTCCGTGGGGTGACCATCACCGTCGGCCCTTCAACCGGCACCGGGTTCACCTTGATCGTTACCGGAGATACAGTCGCGGAGCGTTTCGTCGACGACGACGGAAACATCCACGAAGCCAGCATCGAGGCGATCGCCGATCGAGGCATCACTCGCGGCTGCAACCCGCCGCTGGTCGACCACTTCTGCCCGGCACAAGATGTGAGCCGGGCCGAGATGGCCGCCTTTTTGATCACTGCGATCGGGGAAACGCCCGCCCCCACCTTTGAGGGCCTCTTTTCCGACGTGCCGGCGGGCGCTTGGTATACACCTTACGTCGAGCGGCTCCGCCAGCTAGGCATCACCTCCGGGAACGCCGACGGGACCTATGCCCCAAACCGGCAGGTGACACGGGCCGAGATGGCGGTTTTCCTTGCTCGCGCCTTCGCCCTCCCGATCTCGGCTCCGGGAACGACATTTAGCGACGTGACTTCATCCGATTGGTACGCCGCGGCGGTCGAGGCGATCCGGGCGGCAGGTATCACCGCCGGGTGTTCGACGAATCCTCCCCGTTACTGCCCGATTCAACCGGTTAAGCGCGACCAGATGGCGACCTTTCTCACTCGGGCCTTGCACCTGATCCCGTAGTCGATTGGCCACCACGGGGGGCCGGAAGAGCCCGGTTAGCCTCCGGCCCGGTCCGGACAAGGAGAACCGATGAGCGACATCACATTCGATGGACGGGTGGCGATCATCACCGGAGCGGGTGGAGGTCTCGGACGCATCTATGCGCTTTCCCTGGCTCGCCGCGGTGCCCGAGTGGTGATCAACGATCTAGGCGGGTCGGTCGACGGCAGCGGCGCCGACCGACGGGCAGCCGACCGGGTCGCAGAAGAGATCCGAGAGGCGGGCGGGGAGGCGGTCGCCAACTACGAGTCGGTGGCGTCTCCCGATGGAGGCGAAGCAATAGTCAGGGCCGCTCTCGAGGCTTTTGGCACGGTTGACATTGTGGTGAGCAACGCTGGGATCCTGCGTGATCGCAGCTTTGCCAACCTGACGGTGGACGATTTGGACGGGGTGGTGTCCACTCACCTCCTCGGAGGGTTCTACGTGGCTATGCCAGCCTTCAAGGTGATGAAAGAGAAGGGCTATGGCCGATTCGTCTTCGCCTCGTCCAACGCCGGCATATTCGGCAATTTTGGGCAGACCAACTATGGGGCGGCCAAGGCCGGATTGGTCGGGCTATCCAACGTACTCGCCATCGAAGGAGCCAAATACGGCATCGCATCCAACGTGATCGCACCGGTGGCCCGCACCCGGATGACCGAAGAACTCCTGGGACCAATGGCTGACCTCGTCTCGCCGGAACAGGTGGCACCCATGGTTGTCTACCTGTGCTCGGAGGCCAACCCCTACACCCATGAAATATTCACGGCAGGCGGGGGACGATTTGCAAGGATCTTCATCGGAACCAACCCTGGTTGGTTCGCCGGTCTCCGGACTGTCCCCTCGGTGGAGGAGGTCGCCGCCCACATCGACGACATTCGCGACCTGGCCCGCTATGAGATTCCGATGAGTTCCAACGAAGAGATCTCCATCATCGGCCGATCGCTAAGCACCGCCTGATGCCGATCGATCTTGCCAAGGTGCTCGGGTCCGAACTGCCCGTAGTGACCACCTCCTGGGATCAAGATCGAATCATCCTGTATCACCTCGGGTTGGGGGCCGGAAACCCTCCTACGGACCCCGACGAGTTGAACTTTTGCTACGAAGGGGCAGGTCTCAAGGTCCTCCCCACCTTCGCCACCATCCCTGCCATGGCTTCGGTCCTCAACTTTGTCACGCTTCCCGGTGTGGATGTCAACCCGGCTTTGCTCCTCCACGGTGAGCACCAGGTCGAGCTACACCGCACCATCCCATTGCAGGCGACCGTAATAAACCGATCCGTGGTCGAAGCCGTATATGACAAGGGCAGCGGGGCGTTGGCGGTCGTGGCGACCACCACCTCCGACAGCAGCGGGCCGATCTTCACCAACCGGGCAGGATTGTTCCTTCGAGGAGAAGGCGGATTTGGAGGGGAACCCGGCCCGTCTACGCCTCCCGGGCCGCCGGATCGGACCCCGGACATCGTCGTCAATTCGACCACGCTTCCCCAACAAGCCCTTATCTATCGATTGAGCGGAGACAAGAACCCCCTTCACGCCGATCCGGCTTTTGCCGCCATGGGTGGTTTTGGGAGGCCAATCCTCCACGGGCTCTGCTCGTTTGGCGTGATCTGCAAGGCAGCTGTCGGCCGAGCGGCGGGTGGGTCGGTGGACTCGGTGGTTGGTTTCCGTGGTCGTTTCACCGGCCCAGTGCTGCCCGGGGAGACCATCACCACCTCGATGTGGATCGACGGCCTCACCGTCCACCTCACCGCTGCGGTCGAAGACCGAGAATCCGTCGTCCTTTCCAATGGGATCATGCAGCTCGGTGAGCGGCGACCGGGCCGATAGGCTGATCCGTCATGGAAGCAACGGAACGTCGCGGCCCCTCCCACGTCGGGCGGTCGACCCAGGAGAAGCTGGTCGATGATGCCATCGACCGACTCCTCGACCAGCATCCACCGGTGAGCACCACCGAACGCCATTTCTGGGGCGCTCAATTCGACGCCGGGCTCGCCTGGGTCCATTTTCCGGAAGGACACGGCGGGTTGGGCCTGGCCCCGGGCCACCAAAGGCATGTCGATGAGCGACTGACGACCGCCGGGGCGAGCAGAACCAACGTGCTGCGCAATGTCATCGGATATGGGATGGGCGGTCCAACGGTGCTGGCCCACGGCACCGAAGATCAAAAACGGCGCTGGCTTCGCCCGCTCTTTACCGGCGAAGAGATCTGGTGTCAGGGATTCTCTGAGCCGGGAGCCGGTTCAGATGTCGCCGGTCTGGCCACCAGAGCCGTACGCGACGGCGACGAGTGGATCATCAACGGCCAGAAGGTGTGGACCACGCTGGCGCATACGGCTCGCTGGGTGATGTTGGTGGCGCGGACCGATCCCGACCTTCCTAAACACCAGGGGCTCACCTATTTCGTCGTCGACATGCATCAACCGGGCGTCGAGGTCCGTCCCCTTCGCCAGATCACCGGCGAAGCCGAGTTCAACGAGATCTACTTCACCGATGCCAGAGCGTCTGACTCGGTCCGGTTAGGGGCGGTCGGCGAAGGATGGCGAGTTGCCCTCACCACCCTGATGAATGAGCGGGTGGCGATCGGTCTGACTGCCGTTCCGAGGGGTGGCGGGGTGATCGCAGACTCCGTGGCCGTCTGGAAGGAGAAGGGCCTCATCGACGCCTACGCGCTGGACGAGTTGATGAAACTGTGGGTGGAGGCCGAAGCGGTGCGGTTGACGTCGATGCGGGCGAGCCAACTCCTCCAGTCAGGAACTCCCGGACCGGAGGGCTCAACCTCGAAGCTGCATTGGGCGGACCTCAACAAGCGGATCACATCCTTCACTGTCGACCTGATGGGGGCGGAGGGAATGTTGATTCCCGGCGGGTATCCCAATGTCCGCCCCGATGGCGCCGGATCCTCGCGAATGGCCATGCAACGCGGCTTTCTACGGGCGCGGGCCAACTCGATCGAAGGGGGCACCTCGGAGATCATGAAGAACATCCTGGGGGAGAGGGTGTTGGGCCTCCCGGGCGAGCCCCGGGTAGACAAAGACCTTCCTTGGAACGAGGTTCGTCGCTAGCTCATGCGGTTATGAGCACTGGGACACCGAGATCGACCATGTCTGCCAAAAGGGCGATCATCTCGTTGTCGACCCTTACACAGCCGAGCGACACCGCCTGCCCGAGCTTGTGAGGACGGTTGGTGCCGTGGATGCCGATGATTCCATCCCCGCCATTGAATTCGGTGATGGTTTCAGAGCGGGCCGACAGTCCCAGGGCGAAGGGGCCCCAGGGGCCATCGGCGTCCTTCAACTCGATGACATCGGTGACGTAAAAGAGGCCGGTCGGGGTGGGGTTCGAAGTTGAACCGACGGCGACGGGAGTCGTAAGAACCTGGCGGCCATCGGCGGCGAATCGGAGGGTGCGGTCGCTCAGATCGACATGGATCTTTTGGTCGACCACCCGGAGTTCGAACTGCTCGACCCGCGCCCACCCCGTGGCCTGGTTGGGGCGACCGGGAAGAGCCAGCTTTACCCAGCCGTCGATCGGCCCGGCTGCTACCAAGAAGACGGTAGGGGTTCCAAGGATGGTGGTGGCCTCCACTGTTCGGCCGGGGAGAGGTGCGCCGGGGGCGGGATAGATGGCGACATCCGCCGCTGCCGAAGCCACCAGACTCTCGTGATCGGCCTGGGATGGCATGACACCGGTGGTAATCGGGTTGGTGGGGGTGGGTAGGGCCGGCTCCGCCGAGATCGGTTCGGCAAGCCGTGAGTGGGTGGGCACCGGATCGGATTCGGCCGCCTTCTGATCAGTGACCTGAGGCGGTCCGGCCACGCAGGCGGCTAGTAAGACGCCGGTGACCGCAATTCTCGCCCGGTACACCCCCTCCAAGCTAGCCGCTCCCGTTCTAGCCTCCCGTCATGTCGCTCTCTCCCTGCCATGGTCGATTACGTTGTAACCGGACCCCTGCCTGAGGAGGCGATGGCGGCCCTACCCCCCGGAGGGCGTTGGCAAACGCCGGGGCCGATCCCGATGGAACGGGACGATCTGCTCACCCGGATGGGAACGGCCCGCGGATTGCTCTGCTTTCTCGTGGACCTGATCGATTTGGAACTTCTCGATGCGGCACCAGCACTTGAGGCGATATCCCAGGTTTCGGTGGGTGTCGACAACATCGATGTGGCGGCGTGTACGGCGCGGGGCATTCCGGTCGGACACACCCCCGACGTCTTGACCGAGACCACCGCCGACACTGCGCTGGCGCTCCTGCTGGCGGTGATCCGGCGGCTTCCCGAAGGCCAGGCTCTGGTACGCGAGGGAAGATGGGGACGTTGGAGCCTCGACCTGCTGACCGGAAGCGACCTTCATCACTCAACCGTGGGGATCGTCGGACTGGGGAGGATCGGTTTGGCGGTCGCCTCACGTCTTAGCGGGTTCAGCTGCCGGCTCCTCTACACCGGGCCTCGCCGTCGGCCGCACCTGGAAGCCGAGTGGCGCATCGGATTTCGTTCCTTGGAGGAGCTCCTAACCGAATCAGATCACGTCATCCTCGCCGCTCCCCTTAATGAGGAAACCCGCTCGTTGATCGACCGCAGAGCCCTGGCCCTGATGAAGCCCACAGCCACCCTGATCAACATCGCCCGCGGCGGGCTGGTCGACACCGCCGCTCTGGCTGAGGCCCTGCAGAGTGGCATCATCGCCCGGGCGGGCCTGGACGTGACCGACCCCGAGCCCCTTCCCGCCGACCATCCGCTGGTGGCTTTGCCGAACTGTCTCATCATCCCCCATCTGGGGTCTGCCAGCGAGAGCACCCGGGCCCAGATGGCAACGCGGGCGGCGTTCAATCTCGCCGCCGGGCTGGAGGGTCGAAGGATGAGCTGGTGCGTCAATCCGGAGGTCTATGACCAGGTCGGTGACTGACAGCTGTAGTGCCGTTTAACCGGCGGTTATTCGGGTTGGTCGGCCCTGCCGCTTGAACTCTTGGCGCCAACTCGATCGGCGAGCGGGGCGAGGGTATGGAGAATCAGGAGGCCTACGCCGGTCGCGGTAATGGCAAGCGCCAGCAGGCCCAGACCGCTGGCGACCCCAATCGCCGCCACCGTCCACAAGCCGGCCGCGGTGGTAAGACCGCGTACGTGGTCACCCGACCGGAAGATAGCCCCCGCGCCCAGAAACCCGATGCCGGACACGACCTGGGCGGCGACGCGGGTGGGATCCGTGCCCAGTGCCTCACCGACCATCGCAAAGAGCGCCGAGCCAAGTCCGACCAGCATGTGCGTCCGCAAACCGGCGCTGCGGTGACGGGCCTCCCGTTCCAGACCGATCAAAGCCGATAGCCCGGCGGCCAGGACCAACAGTCCTATCTGACGAATCAGGCTCATCTGTCCACGCTAACGCGATTGGAGTCGGATCAACGAGGTTGGGGATGATGAAGGCCGAGCAGAACGCCGGCGGCGACTTCGATGACGGCGACGTCGGCCGTGAAGGTATTCGACAGGCCTCTGGAGCTACCGGCCGGCAGGGTTTCGCCATCGAGGGGCCAGCGCACCCCATAGGCATTGACTCCGGTGGCTCGACCCCCGTAGGGGAGGAGGGTGAGCAGGTCGCCCGGTCGTCCGACAATTTCCCGCCTACCTCTGATCACGTGAGCTTCGGTGGCTCCGACCAGCCAGGTGATGGCGTAACGGGCGAACCGGGGGCTGGCGAGAACGGCGGCATTGACGAGGAGGTGATCGAGACGCCCGCCCCCACCGCCGATGACCAGCACGATGTCCGGTTCCTTTAGGGAGGCGGCGAGGAGAGCAAGCTCGAGATCGGAGCTGTCCTTGTCAGGCGGATGCCGCTCGATGGCGAGCCCGGGGCGAGCAGATACCAATTCGGAGGGTATCGAGTCGAGATCTCCAACCAGCAGGTCGACGTTTACGCCCATCCGGTCGGCGTGGACGAGCCCGGAGTCGGCTGCGATTACAAACGCCGGCTCTTTTGGGAGTGAAAGGGCCGGCGGAGCGTCGCCTCCGGCAAACACCAGCACCACACGGGAGCCCGCGTCGGGTGGGCCGGTTGCGGTTGCGCCGCTCTCGGTCATATGACGGGCTGGTCGGGTGCCGAATGACAAAATCGTCTTACCCGCGTCAGCGCGGGTAAGGCCTTTAGTTCAAGTAGAGGTTGAGCCATTGGAGGACCTGGTCGTACCAATGGAGCGAAGCCTGCGGACTCAGGATCCAGTGGTTCTCATCCGGGTAATAGACCAGCTTGGCGGGTACCCCTTTCGCCTTGAGAACCCCGTAAATCTCCAATCCCTGAGTGGCCGGCACGCGATAGTCGCGCTCGCCATGGATCACCAGGGTGGGGGTGCTGTACCCCGCCGACTGTGACGAGGGGCTGTAGCGCTCGACGGTGGCCCGGTCCTCGAAGATCTCGGCTCCGTAGGCGAGCGGCCGGCCCGAGGTGAGGTCGGAGGCGTACATACCCCCAAAATTGGTTACCCCGGCATGGACGATGGCGCATGTATACCGGCCGGTCTGACTCGTCACGAAAGCAGCCAGGTACCCGCCGTATGAGCCGCCTGCTACCGCCATTCGAGTCTCATCAACCAGCCCCCGGCCGATGAGAAGATCGGTGGCGGCCTCGATATCTCTATACGGCTTATCGCCCCACGCCCCCTGGATCGAAGCGGTGAAGGCTTGTCCGAAGGAGGTGGATCCGTGAAAGTTGACCATCGCCACCAAATACCCGGCCGCGGCAAATGTGTGGGCGTGCCAGCGCCATTGCCAACCGTCGGCAGTAATGCCATGCGGACCGCCGTGGATGAGGTGTACGAGGGGTGCTGGCCCCGACTCAGGATGGGGAGGATGCAGCAAGAACATCTGGACTGGGGCCTGATCCGCTCCGGTGAAGACAACGTCCTCCACCTCTCCCCATTCGATTCCCTCAAGCAGGGGACGGGCGAAGGAGGTGTAGGGCTCGATCGACCCGTCATCACCGAGGGTGGCGATCTCGGGAGCCTCACCAAAGCTGTGGTGAGCAAAAGAGACAATCCCCTCCTCGTCCACCACCGGCGAGCCCAGGGTTCCACCAGTCGTCAGCAAGCTCGGTTGGATGTCGTCCTCGCCAAGCCGGAACAGGCCGGTGCGTCCTCCGTTCTCGGCCAGAAAGATCAATCTGCCCCGAGGGTCAAAGGTCCAGGAGTCGGCGGAGTGATCCCAGGTTTCCGTGAGAATTCGCTGCAGCCCGCTTTGCCGGTTGTGGATCACCAGACGGACCCGGTCGCCGTAGAAACCCGGCACAAGCTGCTGGCCGAAGGCGATCTCGGAGCCATCCGGCGAATAGCGGGGACGCCGCGAGTGGGAGGTGGCGTCGGGAGTCAGCTCCTTCTCGGCGCCCGTTGCCAGATCGAGTTCGAAGACGGAATGGCGGAGTTGGCGGTGGGGTGGGCTCGACGCGTCGGCCGAATACGCCAATCGGGTCCCGTCCGGGGAGATGTCGAAGTCATCCCAAGGATCGTCGGTATTCGGCCAGGACCACCATCGAACGGAGGTAGGGGTCAGATCTTCGAGCTGGCCAGAGGCCGGTTCCAAGCGGAATAGATGGGGCACCTCACCGGTGGTGAGCCACGTGTCCCAATACCGGAAGGTGGCGTCCTCGGAAACATGCACCGTGAACTTTTCCTCGGCACGACGGGAGAGCTCGGCCGCCGTCGCCTCCAAAGTGAGGTGTCCTTTCAGAACGTAGGCCAGGACGATTAGCGCCGATCCATGGGGGGTCCACCGCGACCCGAGCACACCAAGCGGCAGCGACGTGAGCAGGTTGGGGGTAGGGCTCTCTTCGGTGACGTCGATGAGATAGACCTGCTTTTTTTTCTCATCACCTGCTGAGGCGATGAAGGCGAGCTGGCTTCCTCTCACCGTGGGCTTGGCTGCGTCGAGCTCGGGCGGGGTCAAGGGCCGAGACTTGTGATCGGGCTGGGCCAACCACAATTGTCCGCTACCCCGGTTGGCGGCCACGTCGAAGGTGGTGACGGTCACCACGACGCCACCTCCTCCGGGCAGGGGCACGGGCGATCCGACTCTCGGCAAGCGCCACAGGTCGGCCGGGGAGATGGGCCGGGTGGTTGACACTGGGGTGCGACCCTAGCCACCCGTCCGGGGAGCCCAGCTGGCAAACTCCCCGGCCACCACCGGCTGGCCCCGCGGGCTTCCGACTGTGTACATGATGATGACGCCCCCGCCATCGCGTTCGGCGGGAACGAGGAAGTTCTCGTCATCCGGCGACCAGACGGTCAATACCCGGCTGAATTGATCCCAGAATGGGAGGTAGTTCCGCAGCAGGCTCTCGGTGGGTCGGAAAGGTTCATAGTCGGTTTGAGCACCTTCGTCCCAGACGTGAGGCACAAACATCTGCGCCTCCCGGTCGATGGTTATGAACAGAAGCCGGCGGCGCGTCGGCGACCACTGGAACCCGACCACCGGCCCATCGCTGACGGTGACCGGGTCGCCGCCGTCGGCCGAGACGATGCTCAGCCGGGCCGGCGGCTCGGATACGACATCGGTGTAGGCGATCATGCTCCCGTCACGGGCGGGCGAGAAGAAGCACGGTCCCAGAACCGGTGCCAGGAATTTCGATGCGCCCGAATCGGAGACGATGGCAAGGCCCGGATCGGCCCCGCCCTGGAGGATCAGGATTCGGCCGTCGGGGAGGAAGGCTGGTGCCTGAAAGGGTCCCGGCACCACATCAATCGCGGTTCGCGCTCCTTCCAGCCCCATGTAATAAAGGTCAGTCAGGTTGGAATGGACCACGAGGCGCTCGCCATCCGGAGACCAGTCGAGGTAGTAGGGAGTGCCCGCATCGATCAACGCGGTGCTGCCCTGGGCGACGTCAATGATGCCGAGCGCCACTCCTTCCCCATCCGGCGCGTTGCCGAGATAGGCGATCCGACTGCCATCGGGGTTCCACGAATAGAAGAAGGGGGCCGTGCCCCCGTCGAGTCGTCGCTGGCTTTCGGCATTCCCCATGGCGATCCTCGAACCCTCGGCGCCGATCTCGGTCCAAACCGCCAGGTCCCCGTTAGGGGCCCAGATGGCCTGAGTGGTCAGAGTCGACGGATCGGCGATGGCGAGATCGACCCCGGCTCCGGCCGGGTCGACCGCCTTCACCCCGCGTCCTACCACCAGAACCGGGGGAAGGGCGGGAGAGGCTGCACAGGAACCGAGCAAAGCTAGGACCGCGGTCAACCGTGACGCCCGATGGCGGCGATTGCTACTCGCGGACACGGACTCATGGTACGTCCCGGCGGTTTGGTAACCCGGCCCGATCACATCCGACCTAGCGGCCATTAGCCTCGCATTTGGTGGCTGCACTCGCTGTCCTCACCTCGGGAGGGGATGCCCCCGGCATGAACCCTGCCATTCGGGCGGTCGCCAAGGTGGCGGCCTCCCGTGGGATCCCGGTATGGGGGGTGGAGATGGGGTACGAGGGGTTGATCGACGGTCGGTTCCGACCGCTCACCCGCCAGACCTCACGAGGGGCGCTTACCCCCGTGGCCGAGGTGGAGGCGATGGGCAACCTGGGTGGGACGGTGCTCGGGTCATCGCGCGGATCGCGTTTTCTGACCCTCGAGGGCAGGGCCGAGGCGGTGTCGAAGCTCGAGAAATATTCGATAATGGGGCTGATCGTGATCGGCGGAAACGGGTCGATGGCCGGCGCTCACGACCTAGCAGGCGAGTGCTCGATAGCGATCGTGGGCATCCCTTCGTCTATCGACAATGACATCGGCCTGTCCCGTGAGGCGCTAGGTGTCGATTCAGCGCTGAACACGATCATCGAGGCCTGCGACCGGATTTCCGACACGGCCCGCAGCCACCGGCGAGCCTTTGTGATCGAGGTGATGGGCCGTCACTCCGGCTATCTCGCCATGGCTTCGGCCGTGGCGGCAGCCGCCGACGGGGTGTTGCTGCCGGAGCAGCGACGCAGCCCCGACGAAGTGGTTGAGGCGGTGACCGACTGCATCACCAAGAGCTTCGACCAGGCACGCGACAAGACCCGGGTGCTGATCATCAAGGCGGAGGGGGTGGGGATACCGACCCATGAGTTGATCGAGCAGGTATCTGCGCGTATCGGTCCAACTGTCGAGTTACGAGGGACAGTTCTCGGCCATTTGGTGCGGGGTGGCAGTCCCAGTTTCCGTGATCGTTTGCTGGCCGGGAGGTTTGGGCTGGTGGCCGTGGAGGCGGTGATTGCCGGAGTGACCGACCGGATGGTCGGTTGGAACTTGACCGATCGGGGTGACCCAACCTCCGATAGCTGGATCCGCCTGTTCCCGCTGGCCGATGTGCTGAATGAGACGAAGGCCCTGGTCGACGGTTCGAGCGAGGTGACCATGGACCGGGTTCGACGAATGGAGGCCATTCAGGGTGTTCTGGCTCTCTAATTGAGAACGACCTCAAGCATGGCCTCAGCGGTGCGCAGGGAGTCCACCACTGTCGGCGGGGCCTCACCCGAGCCAAAAATGAATCCGAGGTAACGATCGGCGTCGGGGACAGGTCGTAGCTCGCTTCCCGGTGATGCTGTGATCTCGACCGAGTCGACCCCCGGCACCGCCAGCGCCCGGTCGATCCCCACTACCTCCTTGAGCGTTCCTGCTCTTCGAATCGGGAGCATCATCACTCCACTGGCTTTGGGACTCCTTCGGATCGGGGCACCGATGGGATGGGAACGCCCGACCGCGTGCCGGAGGATCAGCGACTCCAATGAGGTGCCGAGGAGCCCGAAGCGAAGCGCCCTTCCGCAGAGACCGCCGATCGATCGGGCCGCCACCTCGACCACCCTCACGCGCCCGTCGGTGATCCGCAGCTCGATGTGGACAGGACCTTCGGTGAGGCCCACGGCCGACGTGGCCAGGCCGGCGACCCGCTCGACTTCCTCCAGGATCTCGGGGTGAAGGGATGATGGGGTGACATAGATCGCCTCTTCGAAGTAGGGGCCGTCGAGTGGGTCGGGCTTATCGAAGACGGCCAGCGTCTCGAGATGCCCTCTTCGCAGCATGCCCTCCAGCGTCACCTCCGGGCCGGGCATGAACGCTTCGATCAATACCGGCTCGCCCGGGCTGCGACCAGCTACCGCATTGATCCGCCGAACCCGCTCGAGTACCGGTTCGAGCCCTTCGGCATTGTCAACCTTGATCACTCCCCGGCTCCCGGAAAGGGAGAGGGGCTTGGCCACCAGCGGGTACCCCACCACCTCAGCCAGCGGTGCTGCATCGTCGGTCCCTCCGACCAACCGGAAGGTGGGCTGGGGAACCTCGACCGCCTCGAGGGCCCGTCGGAGAGCAACCTTGTTGCGGGTGGCAGCCGCCGCCGACGGGGGGTTGTGCGCCAACCCCAGGCGCTCGGCGGCGAGGGCGGCCAACACCACTCCGGCGTCATCAACAGGAACGATGGCGTCGATTGGTGTTCGGGCGGCGAAATTCACAATTGTCTCGGCCGCCGCCTCCGGTCGAGCGCAGTCGATGCGAATGAACTTGCCTGTCTCGGTGAGCGGCAGCTCCTCCTCGGCTGCGACCACCACTTCAATGCCGAGGCCTGAGGCGGCATCGAGGAAGTCGCTGACCCGATAACTGGAGGTGGGGAGGATTAGGAGCACCCGGGGCATGAATCGAATCGCCAGAAGTCATCGGCCAGTAAAACAGGTTTAGTCACTAGGCTTGGAGGGTGACCGAAAGCGTGCTCACCGTCGGCACAGAGGCCCTGGAGATGATCATCGGCCTCCGCGATCAGGAACCCTCGGACGAGGGGGAGATCGGGCTGCTGGTTGAAATAACCGGCCTCCACCACGGCCAATTCAGCTATGACCTGGCTTTTGTACCTGTTCAGGACGCCGGCCGCGATCACCACATTGAGCGCCACGGAGAGTTGACGGTGATCATTCCGAATGAGAGCGTCGGAAACCTCACCGGTGCCAGCGTCAAACTCAACGACGAAGGCCTGACGATCGACAACCCCAACTCGCCGAGCCCCGCCATGGCTGCCCACAAGGGCAGCCTGGAGGGTCCCCTGGCCGACCAGATCACCCAGGTTCTCCATGAAGATGTGAACCCCAAGATCGCCATGCACGGCGGTCGGGCGGAGTTGGTTTCGGTGGATGGCACCGTCGCCTATCTGAAGATGGGCGGTGGCTGCCAGGGATGTGGCATGGCACAGGTAACGCTCAAACAAGGCATCGAGCGGATCCTGATGGAGTCGATTCCCGAAATCACCGAGGTCATCGATGTCACCGACCACGCCTCGGGTACAGATCCTTATTACCAGCGATCGAAGAAGTAGCGCCGAACGGAGTCCCCGGGGACAGGCGGATAGCCTGATCAGGATGGAACCTGTCCGCCGATGGCGGCGTCTGAGTCGTATGCGTCGCATGGTGTTGTTGGCCGCCGTCTCTCTCCTGACCCTGGCGGCTATTCCGTTGGCACAGGCCCAGGTAGCGCAGGCCCAACCTCCGGTTCGGATGGAGGCCAAGGTCGGGTTGGCCGGTTATGTGCAGATACAGCGGCCGGTGGAAGTGGCGGTAACCATCGAAGCCGACGTTCTCTTTGCCGGATGGCTCGAGGCCAGGACCGGCGACACGGTGGTCAGGGTGGCGGTCGAAGTTCCCGCCGGGGGAGCGAAGACTTACGACCTCCGCCTTCCGCCGCCGGTCGGTTCGGTATCGACCCGACTGCGCCTCTTTGATAGGAACGGCTCGGGTCGAGATGGTTCAGGCCCCCTGGCAACCACCAACCTTCAGCTCAGAACCGTCGACGGTGAGACCCTGGTGGCAGTGGTGGGGCGGGACGAGCTCGTCAAGACCATCGACAGCGCCGAGGTGGCAGTCACTGGTGACCCAGTCGTGGCCGCCGCCATCGACTTGGCTCGCCTCGAGACTGGAGTGGAGCCCGCCAACTATCTGGTGTTAGATCAGCCAGGTGAACTCCCCGAACCGGTGGTGTTGTGGCTCGACCGAGGAGGACGACTGGTCATCGATCGCCAAGACTCGGGTTCTTTGGGGCTGGCGTTCGGTCGGGTAATTCCTGATGGCGAGAGGTCCCTCTTGTCATACGGACAAGGCTGGGTGATTGCCGTCCCCGACATCGGCGCACTTGATGTGGTCGGGTGGTCCCAGGTGCTGGTGCCGACTCCGATCCAGCTGGCACCCCGCGATGTCTGGCAAAGCCCTGAGCTCCAATTGATGCAGTCGGCAACGAGCGGCGGCGACCAGCGGGTCCCCTCGTTGCCGTGGTTGCTCGGTGCTCTGGTTGGCTACGCCATCCTGGTCGGCCCCGTCAACTTCCTGATCTTGCGGCGCCTCGGTCGTCGAGAGCTGGCCTGGGTCACGGTCCCGGCTCTGTCGCTCTTGGCTGTGGTCGGGTTTTGGCTGGCGGGACGTCAGCGGCTCGAGGAGACGATCATCAATCATGCGAGCCTCGTCATATCCGCCCCGGACCGGAGCGAAGGTCGGACCGCCCTGGTATTAGCGACCGGCTCCGGGGGCGAACGAACGGTGGCCGTACCCGCTGACTGGGAGGCCTACCCGGCGTCGGTGACGATCGATGGAGGCATGCCGGTGGCATCGGCGTTGGCTGAGTCCGTTGCTCCGGGCGAATTCCGATTCACGCTTGAACAACTCGGATCGGCCGGCGTGCAGAGTTGGTGGCAGAGCGCAGCGTTTGACCTTCCTCAAGTCCTGCCCTCCGCCTCGGACAATCGGCTAAAGATCGACGTCAACAACCAAACGCCCCATGAATTTTGGGCATGGGGACTGGTGGGCCGGGGACGGGTCACGGTCGCCCCCCAGGCCCTGGCGCCCGGTGAGGCGGGTGGCGTGTCGGTGTTACCCGGTCAAAGTGGCGCCAACGAGTTCGGGTCGGTCGGCGACGCCGTCATCAATAGCCGCAATTTGTGGAACGACCCGTTCATTTGGAACAAACTTGGTGCTCTCTCCTACGCGGCTTCCTCGCTCCTAGCCCAATACGACAGCTACTTCTTCGGTTACACCGACCAGATGTCGGTTTCCGTGATTGTCGATGGGCGCGAGGTAAAGGCGCCCGGGTCGACTCTCGTGCTGATACCGGTCGACGCCGGCGCCATCTTCGGCTCCCAGGCAGGCAGCGTCACCGCCCACTTAATCAGCACCGGTGACGCCAGTTGGGTCGACATCGGACCCGGTTATCTGTCGGTTTCAACCCAGCAGATGACTATCGGTTGGGAGGTGCCCCAGGACATTGCGACCGACCCCACCCTGGCCGTGTCAAACATGTTCGGCGAGATCCCGCGAGTGCTCGAGGCTTACAATTGGGACGCCGACGCTTATGAGGAGGTCCTCGGGGGCCAGTCCCTCGACCTCGGCTTGTACCGAAGCCCAGTCGGCCAGGTGCTGGTACGGGCCAGCGCCGGCGACGGCGACGTTGAGGGCCAGTTCATCGAGCAGGCTATGTCACCCTACGGCTTCAGTCTGGTCTGGCCGTGAGCATCGCCACTCTGCAGGGGGTCGAGAAACGTTATGGGCCGGTCCATGCACTGGCTGGGGTCGATCTGGAGGTGCCCGAAGGATCGGTCTTTGGGTTGATCGGACCCAATGGAGCAGGCAAGACCACCTCGATGTTGCTGATCAGCACCCTCCTATCTCGGGATGCAGGAGACATGCAGGTATTGGGGGTCGACCCGCAGATTGACCCCCGCGGAGTGCGCCGCCAACTCGGTTACATGCCCGACTTCTTCGGTTTCTACGACCATCTGACGGTGGTCGAATATCTCGACTTCTTCGGCGCGGCCTCCGGGGTGCCGGCCGCCAAACGCCCGGCGGTCATAGCCGACTTGCTCAGTCTTGTCGATCTCGACGACCGGGCCGGTGCCGACGTCAACAGTTTGTCCCGAGGAATGAAACAACGCCTGTCACTCGCCCGAGCACTGGTCCACGACCCAGCACTGTTGGTTCTCGATGAGCCCGCTTCGGGCCTCGATCCCCGCGCCAGGGTCCACCTGCGGGAGTTGATCGCCGAGCTCTCCCGGATAGGAAAAACGGTGGTCATCTCCTCACATATCCTCTCCGAGCTGGAAGGCATCTGCACTCACATGGCGGTGGTCGACCAGGGCAAAGTCAAAGCGCAGGGAAACATCGACGAAATCCGTCGCACGATGACAGCCAGCCGTCGGATCTCGGCACGGGTTCCCGACGAGCAGGTCGACGGGACCGCCGAGCTGATCGGGGGTCAGCCGTCAGTGAGCGAGGTCGAGGTGGAGCGGGGTTTGGTGCGCTTCGTCTTGTCCGGCGACGAGTCCGACTCGGCTCGCCTGCTGGCCGTGGTGGTCGCCGGCGGATGGAGGGTCGCCGATTGGCGCATGGAGGTAGCCGGTCTCGAGGAGCTCTTTTTGCAAATCACCTCCGAAGAGAGTCCCTCCTCATGATGAATCCGGTCTTGAGGCGGGAACTACTCGAACGATTCCGGACCCGCCGGGCCGCCTGGTTCATGTTCGCTTGGACCCTTGGCATCGGTCTGGTGGGGTACGTCACCTACCTGGTCAGCCAACAGTTTGCCAACGGCAACTTTGGGATGGGCCGTCTGATCGCCACCGGGTTCATGGGCCGTTTCTTGTTCCAGGGGATGATGATGCTGATGATGAGCGCCGTGATCATGGTGGTCCCTGGAGTCACGGCCCTGGCCATCGTTTCGGAAAGAGAAAGACAGACCCTTCCGCTGCTCCAGGTCACTCAGCTCTCCAATTACCAGCTGGTGCTGGGCAAGCTGAGCTCGTCGATGTCCTATTTCCTGCTGTTGCTTTTGGCGGTCGCCCCGGTGATGGCACTGCCGCTGTTGTTTGGGGGGATGAGCTTGCTTGATGTGTTGGCGGCCCTGGCCATCATGGTGGCGACGGCGGTCATGCTCGGGAGCGTGGCCTTGGCGATCTCCTCGCGGGCAAAGTCAAGTCGTGGAGCCGTAGCCGGGAGTTATGGCTTCGCTTTCATCATCGCCTTCTTCACGATCGCCGTGCTGCTCGCCGAGTTTCTGATCGTGCGGCCGGCTGGCGGGGCGCTGGTGCCACCCCGAGGCCGCGAGGTGTACAGCTCGTGGCTGAACCCCTACGTCGCCATGGTTGATGCCGTCGAGGCGCCCCTGGCGGTGAGCACTGCGTTTCTTCCCACCCCTTTTGCCCCGATCGACGCCCTGCTCTATGCCCGCCAGGGAGTATCCGGGGGGTTCGGGTTCGGAGGGTTCTTCGGAGGTGAGATCGGCGGCAATTTGATAGTCGATGACTCGGGCCGGCAATTGATCCGCATGCGGCGAGGGCCAGTTTGGCTGCGCACTCTGATCATCTACGCGGCCATCAGTGCGTTGGCATTGATGCGCGCCGCTCGGGTGTTGCGGGCGCCGGCTACGGCCGCGTTCCGTCTGCGGAGGAGCCGAAGTGTGGCGGCCTGAACCGGGCCTTCCGCCGACCGTGGCGGATCTGATCCGCGCCGCTCGGGCGCGCATGACCTGGTCTGGCTTGGCTCTTCGAGCCGTCACGTTGGTTGGGGTGGCGGCGGCCCTGGCTGCCGTCCTGGTAGCGGTTGGCCGTTTGGTGGCCCTGCCGTGGACCGAACCGGTTGCAGCCGGGCTCATTGGGGCCGGGGCGATGGCGGCGGTGCTAACGGGTCTTTTCCGGCCGGTTTCCCCCCAGGCGGCGGCGCTGGCCGTAGATCGTCGCCTGGGCGGATTTGACCGGATTTCGACGGCGCTCGAGCTGTCGAGCGGCGGTCCGAGCGGAGATCCCGAGGCTCGCCAGGTGGAGGCCGCCCGGGTGTGGGCGCAGAACCGAAGCGTGGCCTCCCTCGGTCGCCTATTTCCCCGCGGGTGGTTGCCGCGTCTGTCGGTGGGTGCGGTGGCTGCAACCCTCTTGCTGGCCCTGGTGCCTGCGGCCACCGACGTCTTGCTGGCCCGACATCGCGCCGAGCAACAGCTGATCGAGGAGGAGATCGAGCGGCTTACCGAGCACGCAGAAGAGGCTCCTCCCGAGGTCGCCGAGATGCTCGAACGACTGATCGAGGAGCTGGCCCGGGCAGAGAGCCTCGACCAGGCCATCTCCTCGCTGGGCGAGGCACGACAACAACTGGCCGAGCTGGCCGACCCGGCCGAGCTGGCTGCCCGCACCGCCTTGGCCGGCCTGGAACAGCGCCTCGAACAGAACCCGATCGCCGAGGGCGGCTCGGCCTCCGAACAACTGCGAGAACTCGCCCGACAGCTGAACGCGACCTCCCCGGAGGCAATGGCGGCCGCCGCCGCCGAATTGGCGGCTCGCGCCGGTGACCTGGCTGGTGTGGACCAGGAGCTATCCGATGCCCTGGCTGTAGCCGCTGCCGCTCTCGAACAGGCCGCTCTCGATCCTGGCGCGCTTGGAACCGCCGCTGTGGCTTTGGGTGAGGCGGCGTCTCAGCTTGATCGAGCGAACGCCGAGGCGGCCGAGGCAGCGGCCAGGGCTGACGTGCAGGCTCAGGTGAGAGACGCTCAGGCTCGCCTGGCCCAAGCGCGCGACGCCGGGACGGGACAAGCAACCGGAGAAGGTCAGGGTCAAGGGCAAGGCCAGGGTCAAGGGCAAGGTCAGGGCCAGGGGCAGGGCCAGGGGCAAGGCCAGGGGCAAGGGACTGGTGCAGGGGGCGGTGGAGGTGGGCAGGGCGCCGGTGGATCGAGCGGAAGCGGCGGCACCCAGGGTGGGACCGGTTCGGGAAGCGTCGGTCACGGCACCGGTGATCACGATCCGGTGCTCGATCCAGCTCGCAGTCAGATCTTCGACCCAGTTGAACATGGCCTCGGCGACGAGGTCAGGGTTGACCTCGGCCCGGGCAACACTCCCGGCGAGCCGACCGGCAGCACCAGCGGGCAGGGGGTCGAAAACTTGCCTCTCACCGGCTACGCCGACCGATTCACCCAATACCGCCAGGCGGCGTTGGATTCGCTCGATCGTCTGGTTATCCCCACCGACCTCCAGGATCTTGTCCGCCGATATTTCACCGAGTTGGAGCCCTAGACCCAGATGAGTAGACCCAGATGAGTAGACCCGAATGAGTACACCCAGATGAATTCACCAGAGGAGTTCGCCCGTTCTCTCAACGCCGCTCGGGCCGAGATCGGCAAAGTCATCGTCGGCCAGAAGGATCTCGTCGACACCGTTCTCACCGCCGCGTTGTGCGAAGGCCATGTCCTACTGGAAGGTGTGCCTGGCCTCGGGAAGACCAAACTCCTGGCGACGCTGGGCCGAGTTTTGGACGTCGAGTTCGGGCGGGTTCAATTCACCCCTGATCTCATGCCTGCCGACATCCTCGGCACCAAGGTTTTGACCGGAAACGACTTCAAGTTCCACGAAGGTCCGATCTTTGCCAACCTGGTGTTGGCCGACGAAATCAATCGGGCAACTCCCAAGACCCAGTCGGCCCTGCTCGAAGCAATGCAGGAGCGGAGAGTGACCCTGGGAGGGGAGACCCACGCTCTCCCCCGACCCTTCCTGGTGATGGCGACTCAGAATCCGATCGAGCAGGAAGGCACCTACCCACTCCCCGAGGCTCAACTCGACCGGTTCCTTTTCAAGGCGCTCGTGAGCTTCCCGCCAGCCGACGACGTGGTTGAGATTCTCCGCCGCACCACCGCCGGCCACGAAGCCCAACCCGATCCGGTGATCGATGGGGCAGCGATCATCGCCATGTCGGAGTTCGTGAGGAGCCTCCCCGCCGGGACCCACCTACTTGCCTACGCCGCCACCCTGGTCGAGGCAACCCACCCGGAAAGTGCCAAGGCTCCGGAAATGGTGCGGCGTTATGTCAGGTTCGGCGCCAGCCCCCGCGGCGCCCAGGCATTGGTCATGGGCGGGAAGGCCTTCGCCTTGATCGACGGCCGGCCCAACCTCGCCGCCGAAGACATATGGCGGGTGGCCCCGATGGCGCTCCGGCATCGACTGGTGCTCGGCTACGAGGCGCTCGCCGACGGGATCAAAGCCGACGAGATCGTCACCGAGGTCCTCGGCGCTTATCCCGCTCCGATTGCCCGTTAGATGCTGCTCTCGGCGGAGTTACGGGGCCGTCTGGAGCGCCTCTCGATCACCACCCGCCGACGGGTCATAGCCCAGTGGGCCGGTCGGCACTCCTCCCGGCACAAAGGCGAGAGCCTTGACTTCGCCGACTCTCGGGCATATGTGCCCGGTGATGACTTCCGGAGGATCGACCACAACCTCTGGGCCAGGCTCGGCGTTCTTCTGGTTCGTCAATACCAGGCCGAGGAGGAGCTACCGCTTCGTCTGGTGATCGACACCTCGACCTCAATGGCGTTCTATCGCAAGCTCGAAACAGCCCGCACCCTGTCCGCCATGATCGTGTACCTGGGTCTGGCCGGGGGGGACAGGGTCCAGTTGTTCGCCGTGCCAGGGCCCGACGATCTCGCCATGGAGGCGGGCCCGAGTGGCCGCCACCTTTCCCGCTGGCCGCAACTGGAAGCATGGATCGAGGGCCGCTCACCAACCGGGTCCGGCCCGATGGCGCCGTCTTTGCGACGGCTTGCGGGTGAAGGTCCCAACCGCGGCTCGATAGTGCTCGTCTCCGATCTCCTGACCGCCGATTGGCAGCCGGCGCTCGACGGTCTGGGCCTTGGCACCGGAGGAGTGGTGCTCCATGTCCTCGGCGAAGAGGAAATCGACCCTTCGATTGCAGGCGATGTCCGTCTGGCCGATTCGGAGACCGGATCCGAGTTGGCGGTGTCCACCTCCGAAGAGGCGATGCGACGTTATAGAACAGCGTTGGAGCAGTTCGCCTCCGAGGCTGGCCAACGCGCCAAGCGAGCCGGGCTTGATTACGTGTTGGTGCCGGCCCGAGATGACGCTCCCGAGCAGGTGCTGGCCGCGCTCGCCCGAAGCGAGGCGGTGGCATGACTCGGCGGCTCGGGCTGTGAGCTTCCTCATACCCACCGCCTTGGGTCTGGCGGCTCTGGCCGGGCCCCTCATCGTCCTATACATGCTCCGATCCCGACGACCACGCATCGAAGTGGCAAGCACCATGTTGTGGGAGAAGGTCGAGGTCCCGGTGTCCTCGGCCGTCCCGTGGCAAAAGCTGAAAATGACACCGCTTCTCATTCTCCAGCTGTTGGTGCTCGCCGGTTTCGTGCTCACCCTGGCCCGGCCGTTCTACACCCAGGCGACATTGCTCGGCCCCCACACCGTGTTTGTGTTCGACACCTCGGGCTCGATGGCGATGGCCGATCGCCTGGAAAAAGCTGTATCCAACTCCCGCCGGCTGCTCACCGACCTCTCTTCTGACAACCAGGTATCGATCATCAACGCCGGGCCGGTGCCGAGAGTGTTGGTCGCTTTCGCCCGTGACCCCGAACTGGTCGAAACCGGCCTCGACTCCCTCGTGCCAACCGGCGGGCGTGCTGACCTGTCGGGTGCCATCCGCCTCGCCCGCGGTCTGGCCACCCCCGACCACCCCACCAACATCCTCATCTTCTCCGATGGGGGCGACGCCGTGCTTCCCGAAGAGCCCGTGGTGGGGGCCGAGCTGATCCTCTTTGACGACTTCGGCCCAAATCTGGCGATCACCTCCTGGTCGCTGGAACCGTCGACCGAAGGTACCACCAGGGCCTTTCTGCAAGTCGCCAATTTCTCGACCGAAGAGCGCACCGTCAGGGCGGAGGTAGCCGTCAACGGCCTGGCCGCCGGTCTGCTTGATCTGGACGTACCCGCTCAGGGGAACGCTCGGCGGACCACCCCGATCGACGCCGGTGCCGGGGACGTGGTTTCGGTCTCGCTGGTCGGCAACGAGGATTCCCTTCCGCTTGATGATCGGGCCGATCTGTTGGTGGGTGGCGGACCGGATCGGGAGGTGACATTGAGCGGTGAGGGATCACCGTTCCTCGAAGCATTGATCGATGCAGTTCCCGGATTCTCGACGAATACCGCCAACGACGGTGGCGACCTTCAGGTCATCGATCGCGGGGATCAATATGACATCGACCGGCCAACCTGGCTCATTGCCCCGACCACCCCCCCTGAGGGGGTCACCTTGATTGAATTCGTTCGGAACACGGCGGTGACCTATCAGCGGCCCGGTGAGCCGATTCTCGATTCGGTCGACCTATCACAGATGGCTGTGGCAGAGGCTCAGGTGGTGGATGCCCCCCGCTGGCTGACTCTGGTCAGGGCGGGCGAAGTGCCCCTGATCCTGCTGGGGGAGGTGAGCGGACACCGCGTGGCGTATTTCACTTTTGATCTGACTCATTCCAACCTGCCCATCCAAATCGGGTTTCCGATTTTGGGCGCTCGTCTGCTCGATTGGCTGGCAGGCGGTAGTGCAGGAGCCGTCCTAACCGAACCTGCCGGCAGCCCGATCCAGTTGACCGCCGCCCCCGGCTCCACCATTTTCGTAACCACGCCCAACGGGGAGCGCAGACAACTCGCCGAGGGCGCTACGTCATTTGTGGATACGGGAGCACCCGGCGTCTATCGAGTGGCATCAGTTGACGCCGACGGCGCCGTAAGTGAAGGTCCCTCCGCGGTGCGCACCTTCGTCGCTGAAGAATCGGCGGGAAGCTCCCGGCTGATCACCACCACCGGAGCCGCCACCGAGACCGAAGAGCCATCGGTGCTGATCAGGGAGTGGGCTCCTTGGGTCATTTCCGTGGTGGTGGTGTTGATGGCCATCGAGTGGTGGGTTGGCCACCAGCGGCCCTTCTTACCTCGCCGGCGGGTCACCGCATGAGGTTCGCCCATCCCTGGTGGTTGGTGGCCATACCCCCCGTTCTGGGGCTGACCTGGCTAGTCGCCCGGCGCGGGGGACGAGCGGTTTCACGGCGTCAACATCGGTGGGCGCTCGGGATTCGCCTTGGCGGGTTGCTGCTCTTGGTCACTGCCGCCGCCCAACCGATCGTCACCAGATCGGTGGACGATCGTGCGGTCCTGTTTCTGCTTGATCGGTCTGCTTCGGTATCGGATTCGGCCCGCGCCGCGCAGGAGGCTTTCCTGAGTGCGGCGCTGGCCGAAGGCAGAGCCGATGGGCGGACCGCGGTGGCGGTGTTTGGCCGCGACAGTCGACTCGACTCGGCGTTCACCGTTGACAGGTCCGGAGGCCCGATCAGGACGATCCCTGACGACTCGGCGACCGACATCGCTTCGGCCCTGCAAGCCGCCGCTTCGTTGATGCCCTCGGAGGGTTCACGGCGCATCGTCCTCCTCACCGATCTGGTCCCCACTACGGGCGACGTCGGCCCGGCGATCCGTCAGCTGGCAGAACAAGGCGTGGCGGTGGATGTCGTCGAGCTGGCGTCCGCTCGAACCCCCGATGCCCTGGTCGAATCGGTGATCCTGCCTCCAGCAGTGCGCGAGGGTGACACCGTGCCGGTTACGGCGGTGATTCGCTCCAATCAGGCAGGGTCGGCCGTGGTGGCGGTGAGATCCGGCGATGGTGACGAGCAGCGGATTCCCGTCCAGGTGGTGGCTGGGCGCAACGAGGTATCGCTCGAAGTCAACGCGGTGGGAGTCGGGTTCCTCCCGGTTTCGATCCAGGTCGAAACGGAGTTCGATACGAGACCGGAGAACAATCGGGCGGAGGGGATCACCCGAATTCTCGGCCCTGCCCGAGTGGCGGTGGTGGAGGGAGTCGCCGGAGAGGCCGAGGCGCTGGGTGAGGCGCTCGTCGCCGGAGGAATCGAGGCCGACCTTCGGCGTTCGATCCCCACGGAGGGGGAGCTGCTCAGCTATGACGCGGTCGTCCTGGTGAATGTCGATCAGCCGGGACTGGTGGAATCGGAGAACCTCTCGGCGTTTGTTGAAGATCTCGGGCGTGGACTGGTGGTTGTTGGTGGCGACCGGGCTTTTGGGCTTGGTGACTACCACGAGACGCCGCTTGAGGCGGTGCTTCCCGTGAGTTCGAATCCGGACGACCTGGTGAGGCGTCAGCCGGTGGCGGAGGTGCTGGTCATCGACTCCTCCGGGTCGATGGGTGCCTGTCACTGCAACATGGGCCAGGCCGCCGAAGGTGGGGTGGTGAAAACCGATATCGCCAAGGCCGGAGCGGAGCTCGCCATCAACGCCCTCACCGACGATGATCGGGTTGGTGTGCTGGCGTTCTCATCAGGCACGGACTGGGTGATTCCCCTGGCGCCCCGCTCAACCATCACCGACCCGGCGGGGGCTCTCGGGGTGATCACTCCCAATGGTGACACCGAGATCTCCAACGCCCTTGAGGTGGCGCTTGACGAGCTGGCCGGCGCTCCCGAGCAGCTCCGCCACATCGTCCTCTTTACCGACGGGTGGGATCCGAGCGATGCTGCCCTATTGCCAATGGCGCGGGAAATCGCCGATGCCGGAGTGACTCTTTCGGTGTTGGGCACCGGGGAGGGTCCGGGCACGACTCTGAGCCGGATGGCCGAGCTGGGCGGCGGACGTTTTTACGCCGGCACGGACCTGGAGGCGGTTCCGGAGGTCTTCGTCGAGGAGACTTTGATCGTTGCCCGCAATCTGGCCGTCGAGGGGACCTTCTTTCCGATCCTCGCTGCCCCATCTCCCGTCACCCAGGATCTGACCGCCTCCCCACCCCTGCTCGGTTATGTGCTGACCAAGGCCAAAGGAAGTGCTTCGCTCCTGATGGAGATCGGGCAGGCCGACCCGCTTCTTGCCACCTGGCAGCGCGGGCTGGGGCGGGCCACCGTCTGGACGTCGGATGCCACCGTCCGGTGGTCGAGCCAGTGGGTGGACTGGGAGGAGTATGCGGACTTCTGGGGTCGTTTGGTAAGAGACGTGTTGCCAGCGGGGCGGGAGAATCCGCCAGCCGTTCACGTCGAAGACGGCCGGCTGGTCATTTCCTACCAACAGCAGGGCACCGACCTCGACGCCTCCGCCTCGGCCCGGGTTCGCCGGCCCGACGGCGAGGTAATCGAAGTCCCCATGGACCGGGTGAGCGGCTCCGATTTCTCCGCCCGGGTAGCCCTGGGCCCGGCCGGCGCCTATTGGGTCGCCGTCACCGTTGACAATCCCGATGGCTCGCAGATTGTTTCCGGAGCAGGGGCAGTTTCCGCCTATGAAGAGGAGTTCGCCTTCCGCGAGCCGGATCCGGCGTTGGGGGCCGCCATCACGACGATCACCGGCGGGAGGCTCAACCCCGGACCAGCAACCGTGTTCGATCCGGCCCCCGTGCGGGGACGGGCCGAAGTTTCCTTCTGGCCGTGGTTGGCCGCCGCCGCTCTGGCTCTCTTCCTCCTCGACGTGGCCTTGAGCCGGCTGCTGCTCGGGGAGGGTGACGCCCAGGCCTGGCGGGAAGGGCTGACTTCAACCGGCCGTGGCAGGGAGAGGCGGCGGGTGGCGCGGGCAGTTGAAGAGGCCACGACCAGTCGGGAGGCACCGCCGGTTCTCTCCGACTCGGAGACCCTCGAACGCCTGATGCGCCGTAAACGACGATGACCGTGTCCGAGCGAGAGGGCGGTTACCTACCATCCGCATGGTGACCGCAAAGCGACGTCAGGCTGAGAAGCCCCCCGCGTGGCTCTCCCGGGCTGTGATAATCGTCGTCGGGATCCTGGCACTGGCGGCGGCGGCGGGCTTGGTCCTTTATCGCATCCGCGGGCTGTTCTATATGCTTTTCCTCGCCACCTTCGTGGCAATTGCTCTTGAACCGGCCGTGCAGCGACTCGTCAGGCGTGGGTGGAAGCGTTCCCGGGCAACCCAGCTCGTCTTTTTTGTCGCCGCCCTGCTTTTCGCCGGGTTCCTGGTTGCCCTCATCCCGGTGTTCGTTGCCCAGGCGGCCCGTCTCATCGAGACCGTGCCGCTTTATCTCGAAGACCTACAGCAGCTTGCCTCCACCTACTTTCAAATCGAGCTGGTCGATCCGGACATCACCGGACAATTCGAGGACCTGGGAGGCCTTTTGCGCCAATATGCCTCGGAGGTGGCGGGAGGAATCTTCGCCATCGGCAACACCGTCTTCGGTGCCGTCTTCCAATTGGTCACCGTGACCCTGTTCGCCTACTACCTGGTCGCTGTAGGTCCGACCTGGAGACGGGCGCTCTTGTCAACCCTGCCGCCCGAGCGTCAGCGCGAGGCGCTCAACATCTGGGAGGTATCGGTCGCCAAGACCGGGGGATACGTCTATTCGCGCCTGGTGCTGGCCGTCGTTGCCGGGATATTCACCTTCCTGGTGCTGATCATCCTGCGGGTCCCGTCGGCCGCCGCCCTGGCCGTATGGATGGGGGTGCTCTCCCAGTTCGTTCCGGTCATCGGTACCTACGTCGGGCTCGTATTGCCGGGTCTGGCTGCCCTGGCCTTAAGTCCTCTCACGGCGCTGTGGGTCATTGTTGCCTTGGTCGGCTACCAGCAGATAGAAAACTATCTGATCGCCCCCAGGGTTACCGCCCGTACGATGGCGATGCACCCGGCGGTCACCATCGGAGCTCTGATCGCTGGAGCGAGCCTCCTCGGGGCGATGGGAGCGGTGCTGGCCCTCCCCGTGGCGGCGACCATCCAGGCATTGATCTCGACAACACTCCAGCGCCATACCCTGGTGGACTCGCCCTACCTCGAGGATCTGGTTGAGCGGGTTTGAAGTTCCACTAACTGTTGGACCTGCAAGAAGCGGTAGCTCGTCGGGGGCCCGGTTTAGCATGATCAGCCGATGTCGACCCACGTCGAAGAAAGACGCCGTCTCAGCGCCTGGCCTTTGATCGTCAACTCGATCTTCGCCTCCACGTTTGGCATCTTCATGGCGATGTTGATCGACTCACTGGGCCGGGCCATCCTCGCTCTCGTGCTCGAGCAGGGTCCGGTCGTCTTTCACGACCGGGTGGAGCTCGCCGGTGACAACCCCGTGACCCTGGCGGGTGGCGCCATAGCTGCCCTCGTTGCCGGAGGCCTTTTCCTCGCCGTATATCCGGGCAGTACCCGCCACGACGCCTCTCGTCTGGCGGTGCTTTGGCTGATCCTGCATTGCCTGCGGCAGGGATTTGTCCCCCTGGCCCTCGCGGCGGTTGACGCCGATTCCGATGTTGCAGTTGCCCTCGCCACCTTCGAGCTCCCCTCGGGAATCAATACCGTGGTGGGGGCGGCCGGAGCGATCGGCCTGCTGCTGGTCTCGCTGGCTGCCGCCCCGGCATTTCTTGCTTTTTCCACCACCCGGCGGGAGATCAGCACCCCAACCCGGCGGGTTGCCTACGTCGCCAGGATCGGCCTCCTCCCCGGCCTGGTCAGCGGATTGCTGGCCGCGGTTGGATTCTTCGTCTTGAATTCGGACAGCGGCCTGGTCACAACTTTGCCCTTCTTTGGCGCTTTCACCATCGCCACCCTCCTCGCCGCTCCGGGAACGCGTACCGTCCAAGCGGATCAGAGCGCCACCACCCAGAAGTTCTCGTGGGGACTCTTGCTCGCGGTGGCAGTCATCTTCTCGCTCTTCTATTACGCCCTGGCGCGAGGCATCCCGATCCCCCCCGACCCGGACGGCTTCTTCGCGACATGACCGCTTCCTGTTGATCCAGCCGCGGATGATTGGGGCCGCCGTCCTCACCATCTCCGATGGCGTCGCCGCCGGTGAGCGACAGGACATCTCGGGAGACTTGCTGGCGGGTCTGCTCCAAGCCGATGGTTTTGAAGTCGTCCAACGGAGGATCGTTGCCGACGACCGCCGCCTGATAGCTGCCGGCTTGACGGAGCTTTGTGGTCAAGCTCGCCTCGTGGTGACCACCGGTGGCACCGGCCTCGGCCCCCGCGACGTCACGCCCGAAGCAACCCGTGACGTGATTGATCGGGAGGCTCCCGGGATCGCCCAGCTAATGATGGCGGCGGGACTGGCCGCCACTCCCTTGGCTTCGCTCTCCCGGGCGGTGGTGGGCACCCTGGGCGAGGCTCTGGTCGTGAACCTCCCCGGTAACCCACGAGCCGTGGAAGAAGCGCTGGCGGCGATCGCCCCGGTCCTCCGTCACGCCCTCGACCTGATCGCCGGTGATACGGCGCACGGACCGCAAACCCAGGGTTCCAGCCAACGATATCGTTAGTTGCAGCCCCGAGAATGGGACGGCCATACAGCTAGCCTGCCGTCGTGGCCGCCGACGATCCGCAGATCTTTGCTGCCATCTCTGACTGGACCGATCGGGGGGTGGCCTTTGCCCTGGCTACGGTGATCGGGGTGCGCGGCTCCACGTACCGAGGCCTGGCCGCTCGCCAGCTGATGGCAGCCGACGGCACCTCGGTAGGTACCGTTTCGGGTGGCTGCCTTGATCAGGATCTGACCCTCGTTGTTGGGAAGGTGTTGGCGACCGGCCAGCCGACCAAGATCGAGTTCGACCTCACCGCCGACGACGAAGCAGTGTGGGGGTGGGGCATCGGTTGCAACGGCGCCACCGAACTGCTGGTCGAACCGGCCGACGGTGCCCGTCGGCTCGTCGAGGCCGTGGAGTCTCATCCCGCCGCCGTCCTCCACGTCTTAAGCGGGGAACACCTTGGTGAACATTGGTCGCTACCGGCCGCCGATCCCGCCTGGGGTGAGCTGGTGGCGGCGGCCCACGCCGACGGACGGAACCGACGGGTCACCATCGACGAGGTCGACTACCTCCTAGAGATCGTCGCCCGCAAGCCCCGACTGGTCGTCTGCGGCGCTGGTCATGACGCCGTGCCGCTGGTGAGCCTCGGCTCCGAGCTTGGATTCGAGGTGACGGTGGTCGACGACCGTCGCGCCTTCCTGACGCGGGAGCGATTTCCACACGCCGCCGCGCTGGTCCATTGCGCTCCCTCCGAGCTGGCCGCCCACGTCCCCATCGACCCGGCTACCTCGGTGGTGGTCATGTCCCACAACTATGTGCGGGATGTCGACTTCATCGGTTCGCTGCTTGGACGGCGGGCGGGATACATAGGCTGCCTGGGCCCTGGAGAGAGACTCGAGCGGATATTGAAGGACCTCGAAGCATCGGCTCGGGTGATATCCCCCGAAGATCGCCAACACCTCCATGGTCCCGCCGGGCTCGACCTCGGCGCCGACGGCCCGGTGGAGATCGCCTGGTCGGTGCTCTCCGAGATCCTCGCGGTTCGCCGGCACAGGCAAGGCGGTTTTCTGGTCGACAAGAAAGGGCCTGCCGGCCTGAGGCGGATACCGTAACCAGAGGAGGCACGGTGGAAATTTCAGAGGAGTTCGAGGTGGCTCGGACCGTCGCGGCGGTATGGGACATCTTTCAGGACGTACCGGCGGTCGCTCAATGCCTCCCCGGTGCAACCCTCACCGAGGACAAAGGTGGCAATGTCTACGCCGGCAATGTTTCGGTCAAACTCGGGCCGATAGCCACCACCTTCGAAGGAGAGGCGGTCATCACGCCCGATGAGGCCAGCCGCCGGGCTTTGATAGATGGCAAGGGGGTTGATCGGCGCGGCGGTAGCCGAGGGCAGGTGAAGGTCACCTATGTGTTGACCCCCACCGACGGCGGAGGGACGAAGGTGGCGATCCGCGCGGACGTCACCATCGCCGGGCCGGCGGCACAGTTCGGACGCACCGGTCTCATACAGGAGATGAGCCGGCGGCTAATCGCCGACTTTGTGAGCTGTCTGGAGGCCAAACTGGCGGCACCGACTGAGGACGCGGCCGCGGCCATCAAAGCCGAACTCAGGCCTCTGCGGCTCTTTTGGGCAAGTCTGCTGGCCTGGTTGAAGAGGCTCTTCGCCCGCAGATGAGGTCGCTCTTCGGCTGGCTGAGCGGCCATTGGCCGCCCCGCAGTTCGGTGTTGACTCTGCTCTTGTTGATGGCGGCCTGCGCCGGCGTGGGTGAACCGCCGCCCGAGTCGGCGGGCAATCGAACGGTCGTCGAGATGTTCGACAACACGTTCTCCTCATCAGAGATCCATATAAAGGTTGGGTCCGAACTGAGCTTCGTGGGTGCCGGGCGCAACCCACACAACGCGGTGGCGTCAGACGGCTCGTGGACGACCGAGTCGGTGTTTGGCTCCCTTGAGCAGCTGGCCGGGGAGGAGGCGGTCCTTTCCTTTGAGCGCCCTGGCGAATACGTGTTCTTTTGCACCTTTCATGGGACGGCCGAAGGGGTCGGGATGGCGGCCCGGCTGGTGGTCGGAGATGCCGGCGCTTCGCCCGCCGCCCAAGGGGTGTCTGATACCAAGGCTCCCGCCCAATGGTCGGGCAACACGCTTCGGGTGCCGGAAGACCAGCCGACGATCCAGCAAGCCGTTGACATGGCACTACCAGGCGACCTGGTCCTCATCGGGGCCGGGCTATATCAAGAGGCGATCGAAGTGAACACGCCCGGTCTGGTCATCCGGGGAGTCGACCGCAATCGGGTAGTGATCGACGCCGGTAATCGAGCCGAGAACGTGATCGATGTCTACAGCGACGGAGTAGCCGTTGAGAACCTCACCGTCAAAAACGGCATCGCCAACGGCGTCTACTGGGGAGCGGTGAGAGGATACCGGGCTTCGTATGTCACCGCCATCGACAACGGCGACTACGGAATTTACGCGTTCGACTCGTCGGATGGGCTCTTCGAATATTCCTACGCCTCGGGTTCACCCGACTCGGGTTTCTATATCGGCCAGTGCGATCCTTGCCAAGCGGTGATTGATCACGTCGTCTCCGAATGGAATGGGTTGGGCTACTCGGGCACCAATGCCTCCGGTGAGCTTTACATCATCAACAGCGTCTGGCGCTACAACGCCGCCGGCATCGTCCCCAACACCCTCGACTCCGAGCTCCTCCCCCCGTTTCACGACGTCACCATCGCCGGGAATGTCATCCACGACAACAGCAACCGGAAGGCTCCCGTCAAGTCTGCTCCGTGGTCGGGTTTGGGCAACGGGATCATTCTCGCCGGAGGAAACAGCTCGACCGTGATTCGCAATCTGGTCTTCAACCATGAGGTCAACGGGATCGCCGTCACTCCCAACCTCGATCGCAACTTCTGGCGGAGCGCCCACAACCGGATCGAAGGCAACGTCGTCGAGGGTTCGGGCCGCGCCGACCTGGCCCTCGCCGGGCCGGCCGGGCCAGGCAACTGCTTCACCGGGAATCGGGCGACATCTTCCTTCCCGGTAGGTCTTCAGGCTTTCGCCACCTGCGACGGGGTGCGGCTGCCCGTCCTCTATGAACTGGCCGGGTCGACCGAACAGCTTGGCCGCGTCATGGAGAACGGTCTCGGGCTTCGACCGGATAATCCGGTTGGATCCGCCCCCAAGCCCGGACCTCAGGAGAACATGCCGGGCGGGGCCGATGCGCCGGTGAACCCGGCAGTAGACGTTTTCGAAAGCCATCCGGTAGATCTGGGGGGGATTGTGGTCCCGGAGATGCCCGAAAGACTCACCATCGACCAACCGAAAGGAATCACGGTGTTCGGGATGTTGCTTGGCTCGGTGACGTCGGTGTTCTTCGGCCTCTATGCCTACTTCTTGCCGTTTGTCCTCTGTGCGGCGTGGGTCACCATCGCCCTCTGGGACCTAGCAAGAAGTGGCCGCCGGCCAGCCGCCGCCATCGCATGGTCGGCGGCGATCCTTCTGATCCCCTTCGTCGGGGTGATCCTCTATTACATCCTGGGCCGCTCCGCCATCCCTCGATGGCAGCGGACGGTGCTGCTCGCCGGCGGTATCGGGGCGTACTTGGTGATCCTCGCCGTTGGAGCTCTCATCGGTGGCGTCGTCTAGGGATAGGATTCGCCACGGAGGTAGGTGTTGGCGAAGACCCAAATCAAGGCCCAGGCGAAGCTGGCAATAGAACCGGCGGAAGCCTTTCGCATGTTCACGAACTCGACCGCGGTGAGGGAGTGGCTGGCTGATGCCGCCATAATCGCCCCCAAACCGGGGGGGAGGGTGTTTCTCGGCTGGAACGACGGTTATCAGACGGCCGGGAACTTCAACCGATGGAATCCCCCGACGGCGCTCGGTTTCAGCTGGCGTGGGCCGGATGAGAAGCAGACCATCGTCAAAGTTGGCTTCGAAGCTGCCCCCGATGGCGGCACTCTGGTTCGGGTCCGTCACACTGGCTTCGCCACCGGCAAGAGAGGAAGGTCGACCCGGCGGGCGCTGCAGTCGGCGTGGGAACGATCGCTCGAGAACCTGGCGTCCGTCGTGGGGAGCGGAGAAGATCTCCGGTTTACTCGCCGGCCGATGCTCGGGGTATTCGTCGATGACGTCGTGCGGGGAGACGGTGGCCGATCCATTGGAGTCCGCCTGGGTGGGGTGGTCGAGGGAATGGGTGCAGCCGGTGCCGGTCTTCGCGGGGGCGATGTTGTCACCGCTCTGGGCGGAACGAAGATCGGTTCGTTCTCCGATCTGACGGCGGCCCTCACCCCTCATCGGGCCGGTGACACGGTCGAGGTGGCCTTGCTCCGCG
The DNA here is from genome assembly GCA_052390035.1 of Actinomycetota bacterium. Classification (GTDB taxonomy): domain Bacteria; phylum Actinomycetota; class Acidimicrobiia; order Spongiisociales; family ZC4RG35; genus JBQTHI01. The sequence goes on from JBQTHI010000044.1 coordinate 50,671, forward strand.
ACGGTCAGGACCAGCGGGTCGCCATGACGCTTTCGGGTCGTCCAATTGGCGATCTCAAGACAACCGCTTCCGACTTGACTGCCCAGGTGGCGGATATGTCTCGACATTTCGGCGACTCCCTCGATGAAGTGCTGGCGGGGGTCACCAACGAAGAAGCCGAGTTTCGGCCCGGTGCGGGGGAGTGGTCGGTCAAAGAGGTGATGGCTCATCTGATCGACGGCGAGGGAGATCAGCACTCCTACCTGGCTGAGGCCTTCGAAGGTGGCGAGCGATATCACGACCTGGTTCTCGGCAACTCGCACTGGCGGACGGCGGTCACCGCGGCGTCTTACCCGGACCCGGCGACGATGCTGGCAAGCTACCGACGGTTGATGGCGCAGACCGTTGAGCTGCTGCGGGCAATGCCGGAGGATCTGGAGCACCGGCGAGGGACCTTTTGGCGCTTCGCCTTCGGCTTCGCCGACGGCGAATCGCATCACAACCAGCATGTCGATCAGATTCGAGCCGCGCTCGAGGCCGCCCGCAGGGGATCTAACCCTGAACAGGGGTAGTGGGGCGAGGATCCGGGAGGGGGGCCGGTTTGCGCCTCATCGCCGGATGAGGCAGCGGTCTGGGTCGCTCGAGCTGGGTGACGAGGAGCTTGTACACTTTTGGCCCGATCATCTCGGTCAGCTCCTCTCGCAGCGCCCGGTAAACCGGCTCACCCCCGACAAAGGCGAGCGGGCTGTCGGTGCACCACCAGGAGAACTCGTCGCCACCATCCCCCCAGTCGCGGCGTTTCCATTCGCGGACGGTGGCCGTCGTATGACCGGCGCCGTCGCTCTCCTCCTCGAGGCGTAGCGGCAGCTGCCAGCAAACGTTGGGTTTCCAATCCAGGGGTCGCTCACCAGCCTGGAGGGCACCGAGGTGGAGAGCGCAGCCGGCTCCGGCGGCAAAACCCGGCCGGTTGAGGAATATGCAAGCGTCGTCGACCAGGCGGCTCGTCGTTTCTTCTCCTCGCTTGCGCCACACCCGCTCACCGGCCTTTTTGCGGAACTGCCAGTTGGTGTCGTCCAGACGTTGTGCATGTGCTTCAACCCGGGCAACATCTTGCTCGTCGGTGAACCATGCCCCCATCGAACAGCAGCCCTGCTGGAGCTCGGGTGTCGGCGTTGTGTAGATCCCCAGACACCCCCGGCCGAATATGCACATCCAAGATGAACGGAGGAATGTGGCGTCGAACATCCATGTTTTGTTCCGATCGGGATCACTGAATGAGATGAAGTCATGAACGTCGGCGGGGGACCGCATGCGAGGAAGATCGTAGGCCCGACGCGCCACGCAACTGGTGGCCAATGAGCATGGGCCTAGTTGACGGTGACCGACACCACCGCCGTGTCACATGCCCCGTCGACGTCACAAACCTGATATGTGAAATTGACCATTCCGGAGAAGTTGGGAGGGGCGGAATAACGGATTCGGCCGTTACCGAAGACGACCGCCGATCCGACCGAGGGGGCATCCACAATTGACAGCGAGCTAGCGACGATTGGCCCCGAGTCGTTTGCCAATACGCCGATGTTGACCTTCTCGTTCGGTCGGGTGAAGGCTGAGTCGTCCAAGGCCGCCAGTGTGCCGGGGATGGTGGTGGTCGTGGTGGTGGTGGTGGTGGGCAGGGTCGTGGTGGTGGTGGTGGTGGTCGTTGAGGTGAGGGGTCCGCTGGTGGTCGTGGTGGGCCCCGCCGGGAGCGTCGTGCTTGCGCTGGTAGTGGTGGATGAGGTCGGCGTTGGCGTCGCCGGTCCCGAGCCGGTCGGTACTTCCGAGAGCCCCGTTCCTCCCGGCCTCCCGCCCGCACTCGCCGTGGGTTGTCCCTCGGCGAGTTGTTCGATTCGGGCGCGGACCGGTTGGTGGACGAGGTCAATTGCCGGGAGGAGGTTGGCGGAGCCGGCGGTGGCGGTGATGAGGCCGGCGGCGATCACCGTCGCCACATCGCGACCGAGGACCTCCAATGGACGGAGCAGAGGAAGATCGGCGAGGGCGGCCAGCGGTCCGGTCGACCACCGCAACCGCCCGAGGGCGATGTTCATGAGGGCGCGGACGACTCGTGGGTCGAATTGTGCGCCGGCGTGGCGGGCCACTTCGGCGCGAGCATCGGCGTGACTCATCTTGGTTTTGTACGAACGGCCGGTGACCATCACGTCATAGGCATCGGCCACCGCAACGATGCGGGCTCCAAGGGCAATGTCTTCGCCGGCAAGGCCGTGGGGGTAGCCGGAGCCGTCCCACCTTTCGTGGTGATGTTCGATGGTGGTCGCCCACGGTCCGAGCCAGCCCACGATCGGAGCGATGAGGCGCATCCCCTCGAGGGGATGGCGATGAATCTGCTTCCACTCCTCGGCGTCGAGGGAGGATGGCTTGTTGAGGATCTCGGCCGGCACCTCCAGCTTGCCGATGTCGTGAAGTAAAGCTGCCCAGCGCAGTCGATCGCGAGCCTCGTCTCCGAGTCTCATCTCCTCCGCCAGCAGATCGGTGTAGGCGCGGGTTCTCTCCGAGTGTCCCCGGGTCCGACGGTCGTGCTGGGAGAGGGAGGCGGCGAGAGTGAGGATCAGCTCGGCGGCTTCGGCGATGTCCTGCTTACCAGCGGCGGTGGCCGCCTCCAGTCGAGCCCGAAGCTGGTTGACGCCGCCGGCGCGATGGGCGACACGGTAGCGGGGGGGAGCCTTGTCGGGAAACGCCAAGGTCAGCTTCAAAAGGGCGGACAGCGGTATGAGGCGCCTGGTGAACGTTTCGGTGATGTGGGCGGCGAGGCCGGCCGTGGCGATGACCACCGTCCACCACAGCACGATGGCCATCGGCTCCTGGGGCGATTCCATGAGGCTCGCCGCGACACCACCGGCGAAATACCCGGCGACGATCGGGATGGCAAACGCCGCCAGCCGCACCACCGTGGCGATTCCCCGACGAGAGCGCCATTGGTGGGCGGATCGCTCCTTTGACCGCGGCCTACGACCCTTCACCTCAGGGGAGTTATCGGGCGTTTGCTGGTAGCTGTTGAGCGCTACCCCGTCGGCCAGTCGAGTCGTCAGGCCGAGTCGTTAGGGCCCGGTAAGTGGGTTCATGGCCTCCGGGTCGACGTCGTAGCGGGCGATGGCGTCGTCAACTGCTTCGTGCCCAATCCGCCCTTCGCGGACCAGCGCCGCCAATGTCGCCACGATCACATGGCCGGAGTCGGTTTCGAAGAACCGTCTTAGCCTGGTCCGGCTGTCCGAGCGGCCAAACCCGTCGGTGCCGAGGATGGTAAACGAGCGGGGAATGAATCTTCCGACCTGGTCGGGGACCGCCTTCATGAAATCGCTCACTGCGACGATGGGCCCCTCCGTTCCGGCGAGGGCCGAAGTCACGAAAGGGGTGCGGGTCGGCTCGCCGGGATGAAGCCGGTTCCATCGCTCCACTTCAAGTGCCTCGTTCCTCAGTTTTTGGTAAGAGGTAACCGACCACAGCTCGGCGCCCACCCGGTAATGGTCGGCCAGGTCGACTTGCGCCTTGCGGGCCGCCAGATTGGCCGTGCCTGAGAAGAGGATGGTGGCCCGTGCAGCGACGCCCGCCGGAGCCGGGCTCCACCGGTAAAGGCCACCGATGATTCCCTCTGGGGAACCGTCGGGTCGCGCCGGTTGTGGATAGGTCTCGTTGTAGAGGGTGATGTAAAAGAAGCGGTCTTCCGGTTCTGACCCGTACATCCGATAGATGCCGTGTTCGATGATCGTCCCCACCTCATAAGCGAACGCCGGGTCATAGCTCTCGCAGGCCGGGTTGGTGCTTGCCAGCAGCAAGCTGTGCCCGTCCTGGTGCTGAAGACCCTCGCCGGCGAGGGTCGTGCGGCCGGCGGTAGCGCCCAACAAGAATCCGCGTGCTCGGGCGTCCCCAGCTCCCCACAGGAGGTCGCCGATCCGTTGAAACCCGAACATGGAATAGAGAATGAAGAACGGCACCATCGGGACGCCGCGTGTGGCGTATGAGGTAGCCGCCGCGATCCAGCTTGCCATCGAGCCGGCCTCGGTTATTCCCTCCTCCAGGATCTGTCCGTCTTGCGCCTCGACATAAGAAAGAAGCAGCTTCGCATCGACCGGCTCGTAAAGTTGGCCCTCGGAGGCATAGATCTTCAGCTCGCGGAACAGTGCATCCATGCCGAAGGTGCGTGCCTCGTCGGGCACAATTGGGACTACCCGTGGTCCAAAACCCTCGGTGCGGGCCAGGTTCCGAAGCAGACGAGTGAAGGCGGTGGTGGTAGACGCCTCAGCTTTGCCGGATCCGGCATATATCTCGGCGAATGCTTCCGGCCCAGGCAGGGTCAACGTCGAACGCACCGTCGTTACTCGGGCGGGAAGGTACCCGTTGAGCACCTTGCGTCGTTCATGCAGATATTGGTGCTCCGGGGAACCTTCCATGGGACGGAGATATGGGGGGTCGGCGTCGCCTTCCAGCGCCTCGTCGGGGATGTCCTCTTGAAGACTCAGACGATCACGGAGCACCTTGAGTTGGGCATTGGTGAGTTCTTTGATTTGATGGGTGGCGTTACGTCCCTCGACATCAGGGCCCAGTGTCCATCCCTTTATCGTCTTGGCCAGGATGACGACGGGGGCGCCGGTCAGTTCTGTTGCGAGTTGGTAAGAGCTGAAGATCTTCTTGTAGTCCAGCCCTCCTCGGCGTAGGGCCCATATCTCGTCATCGGACATGCCCGTCACGAGAGCAAGGGCCCTCGGGTCCTTGCCAAAAAAACGTTCGCGGACAAAGGCACCGTTCTCGGCCTTGTATCTCTGATATTCACCGTCAAGCGTCTCGTTCATCACCTGGACTAGGGCGCCTTCATGATCGGCGGCGAGCAGCGGATCCCAGCCGCTCCCCCAGATGGTCTTGATGACGTGCCATCCGGCTCCCCTGAACACCGACTCCAACTCCTGGATGATCTTCCCGTTTCCTCGTACCGGCCCGTCGAGGCGTTGGAGGTTGCAGTTGATCACCCAGATGAGGTTGTCGAGCTTCTCCCTGCTGGCAAGATGGATCGAGCCAAGGGTCTCCGGCTCGTCCACCTCCCCATCGCCGACAAAACACCAAATCTTTGACTCGGAGGTGTCATCGAGCCCGCGATGGTGGAGGTAACGGTTGAAACGGGCGTGATAGATCGAGTTGATGGGCCCGAGCCCCATCGAAACGGTCGGGAATTCCCAGAACTCCGGCATGAGCCGCGGGTGGGGATATGACGAGAGGCCGTGTCCTCCGATCTCGAATCGAAAGTGATCGAGGTGTTCTTCATCCAGCCTGCCTTCGAGAAACGCCCTCGCATAAATCCCCGGAGCGGCGTGGCCCTGGAAATATATGTGGTCACCGGGACTCCCATTGGCCTTGCCCCGGAAGAAATGGTTGAAACCGACCTCGTACAGGGTTGCCGTCGAGGCGAAGGTGGACAGGTGTCCGCCGATTCCCTTCTCCCGGTGATTGGCCTTGATCACCATGACCGCCGCGTTCCATCGAATGAAGCGGCGGATTCTCCGCTCCAGATGCTCGTCTCCGGGGAAAGGGGGCTCGTCTTCCGGCGGGATGGTGTTGACGTACGGGGTGGTGGTGGTAGGCGGTACGCCGATGTTGGCGAGATGGGCGCGTTCTAGTAGGCGGGCGAGCAGAAAACGCGCCCGGACCGGTCCGTGCAAGGAAACGACCTGATCGAGGGAGTCGAGCCATTCCTGGGTCTCGGTCGGGTCGGCGTCGTAGAGCTGGTCGATGAAGTCGTCGCCGAGCGTTCTGGCGACCTGACCCGGATCAGCTTCTCTCACATTCCCAAACCTACTGCACCAAAGGGGCTATCCGACCGGTGGACAGGATCGGTTCTCGGCACCTGCCGATTGTGCCGGTGCCGAGCTAGCTTCCTCCTGGTGACCTCGGCCTACGAGTTCTCCGCCATTGACATCGATGGGAAAGAGCGTCAACTCTCCGAATTCGAGGGACGTCCGCTCCTGATCGTCAACGTCGCCTCACACTGCGGCTTCACCCCCCAGTACCGGGGGCTCGAAGAGATGTGGCGCCACTTCGGACCCGACCGCCTGGTGGTCCTGGGATTTCCATCGGACCAGTTCAACCAGGAGCCCGGTGACGAGGAGGAGATTAAGAACTTCTGCTCGTTGAAATACGACGTCACCTTTCCGCTGTTCGCCAAGATCGATGTGAACGGGGATGCCGCTCACCCGCTCTGGGAATGGCTCCGGTCGGAACGCCCCGGGATCTTCAGCGGCAACATCAGGTGGAACTTCACCAAGTTCCTCATCGACCAAGACGGTCAAGTGGTGCATCGTTACCGGCCGACCGACACCCCTGAGAGGATCAGCCGAGATGTGGCGGTGATGATCGAGTCAAACGGCGGCTGAGCCTGTTGGGGGGGCCGACAACCACCTGCTGTAGGCGGCCTCCACATCGGCCGGGGCCTCGAGCTGTGGACAGTGTCCGACTCCCGGCATTATCACCAACTCCCAGTCGGGACGAAGAGATGAGAGCCACTCCACTCCCGAGCCGGCGATAACCCGGTCCTCGCTCCCCTGAATTATCAGGGTCGGAGCCTTGATCTTGCCAACCATTGCTTCATAACGGGATCGATGGACCAACCACGAACCGCTGGAGCGGCCCGACTTGACCATGGCGTCGATCGCCCAAGGTTGGTGGCGCCGAGTCGTGGTGAGGTCCAATGAAGGCCCGAAGACCTCCCGCGGCACCCGATCTGGTCGATGGCACACGACGGCGAGGGTGTCGAGAAGCTGCCGTTGGGGGGTGGTGCTCCGCCAGTATTTCCTGACGAACGCCGGCCCGAGGACCGGTAGGCCTTGGATCATCAAACGTCTTGCGGTCATCCGATCGATCCGGGGATCGTCAATTCGAGGTGGGCTGGCCGGGCCGAGCAGCACCAGGCGCTCGACCAGATGGGGCTGATCGGCAGCAATCAACATCGCCACAAGCGCTCCGAGGGAGTTTCCGAATAGGACCGCCGGTGCTCCCAGAGCTTCGATCAGCTCCGACATGACCCGGGCGTGGGAAGCGACGGTAAAAGAGCCGTGCGGGGGGGTGTATCCAAATCCGGGCAGGTCAGGGGCGTACAGATGTCCATGGTGGGCAAGTCCCGAAACCGGCATCCAGTTGAGATGAGCCCCCCCCAAGCCGTGGAGGGCGATGATGGGCTCGCCGGTTCCCCCATAGTCGTGGACGTAAACGGGTCCGGTGGGCACCGAGACGAACCTGCCTGGCATACTCACCAAGTTAGCCCCTACAGAGGTATTCGCCCTTAGGATCACCTTGTGCGAGTTCTCCTGGCTTCGACCTACGAGCTTGGCCATCAGCCGCTACATGTGGCTTCGCCGGCGGCTCGGCTGCTGGCCGAGGGACACGAGGTGCGCTGTGTCGATCTGGCAGTCGAACCCTGGCCGGATGACCAGCTCAATTGGGCCGAAGGGGTCGCTTTCTCGGTGCCGATGCACACCGCCATGCGCCTGGCCGTCCTTTCCGCCCGACGGATCCGAGATGCCCACTCCGAGCTGCCGATTGCCTTCTACGGGCTGTACGCCGCGGTGGGGGCAGACCGTTCCGTCGCGGAGTTGGCCGACCAGCGGATCGTCGGTGAATACGAAGACGAACTGGCGCGCTGGTGCCTCGATGGAAATGGCACCACCAGGATCAAGGTCGACCTCGGTCGCAAACAATTCGCCCCGCCCGCCCGCCACCTCCTGCCACCACTGAACAGATACGCCAAGCTCCGCTACCTCGGGGAGGAGCGCCTCGCCGGTTACGTCGAAGCCAGCCATGGCTGCCGCCACCGCTGCCGGCACTGTCCAATTCCGGCGGTCTACGACGGCCGGTTTCGAGTTACCGGGCTCGACACGGTACTCGCCGACATCGGTCAACTGGTGGGGATGGGAGCCCGGCATATCAGCTTCGGGGATCCCGACTTTCTCAACGCACCCCGCTACGCCCTCGATGTGTTGACCGCGTCCAATCGGTCATACCCCGATCTGACCTTCGATCTAACGGTCAAGGTCGAACACCTCCTCGAACATGCCGATCTGCTCGACACGATTGCGGGCTGCAACGTGGTTTTCCTCGTCTCGGCGTTCGAGACGACCAACGACCACGTACTGGGCTTGCTCGACAAGGGCCACACGGCTTCGGACATGTCGAATGCGGCCAGGCTCGTCCGCGCCCATGGCTTGGGCCTACGTCCCTCGTGGCTGCCGTTCACCCCTTGGACCCGTTCCGGCGATCTGGCCGAGATCTTTGCCTTTCTCCGCGACCACGACCTGTTGAAGACCGTCGACCCGGTTCAGCTGAGCATCAGGTTGCTGGTGCCCGACGGTTCGCTCCTGCTCGACCTTCCTGACATGGGGGCCTATCTGAAAGAGTACGACCCCGAAGGCCTGACCTACCGGTGGCGGGCCGCCGATCCGGCCGTCGACCTGCTCCAGAGGAAACTGGCGAAACTTGCCGAGGACGGTGCCAGTGGCGCCTCGGTGCTGCAGGCAATGTGGGATCTGGTGATGGGGGCGGAGTCGATGCCCGTGTGGGTGGATGGAGACGGTCCAGGCCTCACCGAATCCTGGTTTTGTTGCGCCGAACCAACCGGTCGCCAGCTCAGCGCCGTAGGAGACCGCCGGAGCGCCTGACAGAGCACGGAGTGCCCATCGGCGGGGTGGCCTATTAAGTCATCGAAAACGAACAAGGAGAAATCGTGAACGTTCTCGAAGCCCGAGGTCTCGAGAAGCGCTTCGGGAAGATCAAGGCGGTCAACGGGGTCAGCTTCTCGATCGCCCCAGGCGAAACCTACGGCTTGTTGGGCCCGAACGGAGCCGGCAAGACCACGTCGATCTCGATCGTCGCCGGACTACTCGAAGCCGACGCCGGCGAGGTGCTGGTTCAGGGTGAGGTGATGACCCCCCGGGCCGTGGCGCCCAAGGCCAAGCTGGGCCTGGTACCCCAAGACCTGGCTATCTACCCCGATCTAACCGCCCGGGAGAACCTGTTGTTCTTTGGGCGGCTCTACGGAATGCCGAGTCAGCGCCTGAAGGCGCGGGTAGGGGAGGTCCTTCAAGTGGTCGGTCTTGGCGAAAGGGCCGACGATCCCACCAAAGAGTTCTCCGGGGGGATGAAGCGGCGGCTGAACATCGGGATAGGGCTTCTTCACTCACCCGATCTGCTGATTCTCGACGAGCCCACCGTCGGAGTCGACCCACAATCCCGCAACACCATCCTCGAATCCGTCGAGCAGCTCTCCTCGGCAGGTCTGGCGGTTCTCTACACCACTCACTACATGGAAGAGGCCGAACGCCTCTGCGATCGGGTGGGAATCATCGATCAGGGGGAGATCAAGGCCGAAGGCACCCGCCGAGACCTCATCCAACTCGTCGGCGAGAAGGACCGGGTAAAGATCACAGGCAGCGGATCCCTGCATGAAATCGCCGGGAAACTGGCCGGCCTGACCGGCGTAGAGGAGGCAGTTGTAAATGACGCCGGAATCGACCTGCTGGTCGAGGATGCCGGGGTGCTCCTGGCCAGCCTGCTCGAGGCAGCCTCCGCCGGTGGCATGAGGGTTGCCGGGGTCGAGGTAGTGCAGCCCAACCTGGAAGCGGTCTTCCTCCATCTCACCGGGAAGGCGTTGAGAGACGTATGAGGAACCTGTTCGCCATCGCCGGCAAAGATCTCAAGTTGAGGATCCGGGATCGCTCCCTGTTGATTGTTGCAGTATTGGCTCCGCTGGTCCTGGCGTTCATATTCAACGCCGTCTTTGGGTCGGCGCTACAAGGTGGCGTCAGCTTTGAGCCCAAGTTCGGGATCGTCCAAAACGCCTCGCCTCGGACCTCCGCCATCCTCCAACAGATCTCCACAGGGATTGGCGGGGCATGGGAGGTGTTCGGTTCACGCCAAGAGGCCGAAGAGGCAATCGACGCAGGCCAAATCGACGCCGTCTTTGTCGTGGGCGAAGGCCTCGATGGAGCGATCGACCAGGGTCGGGGAGGAACGCTCGAAGTGATCGGCAACGTGGATTCGGAAACCGCCACCGAGGTGGCGACCTCGATCGCCAAAGGTTACGGGCAAAGCGTTGGGGAGATTCAACTGTCGATTGCCGCCGCCCTGACCGCGGGCGGCCATCCGGCGCAGGTCATCCCCGCCGCCACCGATGAAGGAGTCACGTCGACCGCTTTGGTTGGAGAGGTGAAAGCCGAGGTCCGCCAGCTCGACGCCACCACATCGACGGTGGCGGCGATGGCTGTTTTCTTCCTCATGTTCACCTCCCAAGTCGGATTCCTGAGCCTGCTCGAGGAACGCCGCGACGGCACCCTCGCCCGAATCCTGTCTTCCCCAACGCGACCTTGGCAGGTTGTGGCGGCCAAGAGCCTGGTGTCGGTCCTGCTGGGCCTGGCTTCGCTCTTCGTAGTGATGGTGGTCGGGCGGTTCTTGATGGGTGCGCAGTGGGGCAACCCGGCGGGCGTCGCCCTGCTGGTGGTGGCTGCGGTGGCGGCAGCCTCGGGTATCTCTGCACTGACCACGGGATTGGCCTCGACTCCGGAAGCAGCCGGAAACATCCAGGGCATCGTTGGCACCGTCCTTGGACTTCTGGGCGGGGTCTTCTTTCCGATAGGTGAAGAGGGCGGGCTTCTGTCCAGAATCAGCGGCCTTACCCCTCATCACTGGTTCATGAGAGGGCTGGCCGACCTTGCCGATGGTCAGGGAGCCTCGGCGGCGGCTCCGGCCGCTTTGCCCCTTTTGGTCATCGCGGCAATAACCGCATTGGCGGCGGCCCTGTTTATCAGAAGGCAGGTCGCTCGATGAAGGTGCTCGTCATCGCCGGGACCAATCTCAAACGCCTGTTTCGGGACCGGTCGTCGATCTTCTTCATCTTCGTGTTTCCGCTCGCCCTGGTCTTGCTCATCGGGCTTCAGTTCGGAGGTGGCTTCCGGCCTCAGATAGGCGTGTTGGAGGCGGCTCCCGGTAGCGGGTCGGCCCGGGTGGTCGACTCGTTAAGAGCGGAGGACGGCCTCGAAGTCGTCACCTTCCCCGACGAGGAAGCCCAGATCTCGGCGGTCGAGACCGGTACGATCGAGGCGGCGGTCATCCTCCCGTCCGGCTTCGACCAGGCGATCGCCTCCGGTGAGAAGGTTCAGGTGGGTTTTGTCGCCCACCAGAGCGGTGTTGGGCCAAGCCTTCGACCGGTTGTTGCCGAGGCGGTCCGGACGGGCCTTCTACCCGTCACCGCCGCCCGTTTCGTTGCCGACCAGGGCCTCGCTGGGTTCGACGCCGCTCTGGCCACCGCCAGCCGGATCGAGCCGAGCCTCGAGCGGATCGAAGTGACCACCCGCACAATCGGCGAATCGGTGTTTCCTCCCACCCTGGGACGCTATGACTTGGGCGCCTCCAGTCAACTGATCCTGTTCATGTTCGTCACCGCCCTTTCAGGCGGGGCGGTCCTGATTCAGACTCGCCAACTTGGGTTGTCGAGGCGAATGTTGTCGACCCCGACGCCGGTCGGGACGGTGCTGGGTGGAGAAGCTTTGGGCCGTTTCGCCGTAGTGGTGGTGCAAGGTTTGTACATCATGATCGGAACCTGGCTGCTCTTCGGGGTTAACTGGGGAAGCCTCCCCGGGGCGCTTGGGTTGATCTCGGTCTTCGCAGTGGTCGGAGCGGGGGCGGCGATGCTGATCGGGACGCTATTTCGTAACGCCGAGCAGGCGGGAGGGGTAGCGGTGATGGTAGGTCTCGGTCTTGCCGCCCTCGGCGGATGCATGTTCCCCCTCCAGCTGTTCCCGCCGGCGATGAAGCGCATCGCCCATTTCACTCCCCACGCGTGGGCCCTTGACGGGTTCACCGAGCTGGTTCAGCGAGGTGGCGGGCTGTTCGACATTCTCCCCCAATTGGGCGTGCTGGCAGGGTTTGCCATGACACTTCTCGCCCTCGCTTCGTGGCGGCTGCGGGTGGCGATCACGACATCGTGACGTAACGCCCACTGTCATTGAGCGACCTTCCCTATAGGGAATCAGTCAAGGTAAGGGAGGTACGGGATGCGGAGGATCGTGTTGTTCTTGTTGGCGGCCTCATTGGTGATGGCGGCAAACCCGGCGCTGGCCGGCGGGAGGCCGCTTTCGACCAGTCTGACCGGAGCGACCGAAGTGCCCGGGCCGGGGGACGCAGACGGATCGGGTGAAGCCGACCTTTGGCTGAACCAGGGTCTGGAGGAGATCTGCTTCAACGTTCAGGTCAGAAACATCGCCGCCGCTACCGCCGCCCACATTCACCGGGGCGGAGTCGGAGTGGCCGGTCCGGTTGTGGTGGGATTGACCATGATCGATGGCGACACCTTCGGCGGCTGTGTAACCGTCGACCCGGTGCTGATCAAGGAGATCCGCCAACATCCGGATCGTTTCTACGTCAACGTCCACAATGCCGCCTTCCCGGGAGGAGCTGTTAGAGGCCAACTCTCCAAGTAGGCGGCTGCCCACCAAGCAACTGCCTACTCGACGTAAACGGTGCCCCGCTTGGTCGTTACCTTTCCCCGGCCAAGCGGGAACACCCGGGTTAGCGCCTTATACGAGAAGCCAAGACCAGGGATCTTGGCGAAGATCCCTTGCGGCCCGCGAACCATGCGACCGGTGCTGACGTCGTACTTCGATTGATGCCACGGACAGACGAGACAACCGTCTGCGTCGATCGTACCGGCCGCCAAGTCGGCGTATAGGTGGCGGCATCGTCTGGTCACGGCAAACAGCTCACCTCGGGAGTTGCCTACCGCGTACCGATCGGCACCGGTCACAGTCCCCGGCGGCAATTCGGAAACCGGACACACCTTGATCGCCTCTGTCATGGCCCGACACTACACCCCGCTCTTTCAGAACCGGAGCCACGGGCTACCGTGCAAACGAGAGCGTGATATCGGTTGGGCACCGGCCGTCGGGCGATGCCACAATTCGCCAGATGATGAACTCTCGGAGCCGTGATGACCGTTGACGCCGCGAGCCTGCAGGTGGTGCCCGTGCTCGCCGGGTTGGACGATGACACGACCAGTTATCTGGTTGGGCACATGCAGGAGGTGACCGTTCCGGTCGGTGGTCACCTCGTCAAGGCCGGTGATTTTGCCTATCGGTTTTTTGCCATTCTCGAGGGAAGCGCGGTGGTCGAGCGCGATGGCTCGTCAGTGGCGACGCTCGAAACGGGCGACGTCTTTGGGGAGATGGCCCTGCTCGACGACATTCGTCGCAACGCCGACGTGGTCGCCAGCTCGTGGATGCGGGTAGCCGCTTTGATGTCGTGGGACTTTCGCGACGCTATGGACCGGTTTGCAGAGTTCCGTCGGCGAATCGACGCCCTGGTGGCTGAGCGGACCCGTTAAACGTAGCGGAGAGCCGATCGGTCGACCCGGCCCGACTCGAGAGCGCTCCGGATTTCGTCGGCGAAAGCTGTGCGGGCGTGCTGGGTTTCGGCTTGCGAGTCGAGCACGCCGCGGTTGGCGGCGAGCGCCAAACAATGCCGAAACACCACCGCCGAGACACTGTCGGCCGACACCAGACCTTTGAGCCGGTACTCCTCGCCCCTCTTCATGCACTCGGCCACCACTGCCTTCTCTTCGACCGGGTCACCGGGTCGCAGAGCGGCAAGATGATCGGCGACAACCAGGTACGACTCGAGCAACGGAACCACAGCCCATTGGGCGACGCGGTAGCCCAGGTGGGAGAGCACCGCCGCCGCTGTCATCTGCTCCCAGCCGGGGACGGTCCGATCGAGGTCGGCTCGCACCACTTCCCTCCATGCTTCCTTTTCCGGGAAGAAGAACTCGAATTTCATGAGGTCACGCACGGCGGCCACCCGTTCGAAGAGTTCCGCCTCGTAATCCCCCGCTAATCCGGGTCCCAGCCCGGTCAAGGCCAGCTCGGCCACGGCGCGGGGGACGAAATGGTGGACAACCACATTCCTGTAGTAGGAGGCTCTTAGCGCCTGCTCTGGGTTTAGGTAGAACACTTCTTCCGTCCCCTGGAAGACAGACACGTTGCCATGTTCCCCCAATAGGGTCAGGACCCGTCGCACTTCGCCAGGCTTGGACAGCGACAATGGCTCGGTGGTTGGAAGCCGGTGAGCCTCAATGAACGAGTCGAGTTCCGTACAGACTTCTACCAATTCGCCGAGAGTGCGCGCTCGGCCCCCCGCGTCCAGCAAGGCGATCGAGACAACCGACGCCGGCGTTATCTGGGTAACGGCCGAAGTCCGGTACATGACCTCGAAGGCCAGTTTGGCCAGATCCATCGAACCTTCGCCGAAGTCGGTGCCCGCCATCGTCTTGGCCACCGACACCGGCTCTGCAAAGCGGATATGGATCTTGCCGTAACGACGCCGCAACGACCTGATGAAGGACAGCGCCCACCCGAGGGACTCGCTTTGCTTTCCGCCTCCGCGGGCTTCGGTGGCGTAGGAGGTGAGGTCCTGGATTTGGTCGTAGACGATCGAGGTGGGGATGAGCATCAGGTCGTCAGCCTTGCCCCGGCGCCAGGAGTCGACGGCATATGCGAGCAGTCCGAGTCGGGGGGGGAGAAGCTTTCCGGTACGAGATCGACCACCCTCCAGGTACCACTCCAGCGGGAAACGATTCTCGACCAGATAGTCGAGGTAGCCCCGGAGCACGAACCTATAGAGTTCGTTTCCTTTGAAGGTCCGTCGGATGAAAAAGACGCCGGTGCCACGCACCAGCGGGCCCACCGGGAAAAAGTTCATGTTGATACCGCCCGCGGTGTGGTTGGGAGGCAGGTCGTTTTCCCATTTCAGGAACTGGAGGGCGAGACGGTCGAGGTTTGAGCGGTGGGAGGGAAGGAACACCAGCGGTACTTCGAGGCCCAGGGCGCTTAGCTCGGCCGCCTGCTGCCTGTCGTATTCGATTCCTCCATAACCTTGACGGATGATCCAGTGAATCAAGTTGGCTATCAGGTCGATCACAAACGGGCTGTGATTGGCCGCCATCTCCCGGAGGTAATGACGGGCGCGGGCCAAAGCGACCTTTTCATCCAATCCCCGCAGGGCGCCGAACCGGGTCGCTCCCTCGCCGAAGCTCGCCCGCGACCAGATCTCCTGATGGACAAAACGGGGAACCTTGTAACGGTTGCCGCGCAGCACCCGCTCGGCTTTCTCCAAAGCGAGCCACGCTCGACGGGTGGCGAACTCGGCAAGCGAGCTCACCTCGACGGCGGCGTGGTGATCGTCGACCAGGCGTGAGGCCTCCGCCCCCGGACCGGTGATGATGGTCACCCGATCGGGCCATCTCGCCAATATCACCCTTTGGCGCAGAGCGTCCGGATCGCGGGGGTCACCCAGCTTGAGGACGTCCCACCAGGAAACCGCCCGGCCGCCACCGCGGGCATGGGGGGACCACGCCACACGGATGGGAAATACAAACGGATTGTCGCCGGCCTTGAGGCGCCGCTCCAACCCGGGATCGGTCCAAACGGGTTTGCGTCGTCGGGAGGGGGCAAGGCGGAACGTAACAACTTCGACTGCGGTCGGCAGGTGCCGCTCCACCCAAGCGCCCAACATCTCGGCCTCAATTCGGCTCGAGGCGTCAAGCAGAACCACGACCGGCCCGGATCGGGGGGCGTCGGCCGGCCAGCCCGCTTCCTCTACCTTGGTGGTCACTTGCCGATCATACGGACACAACCGCCCGATGCTTAGATCGCCCGGTGAGAGCAGTCGTGCAGCGGGTGAGCCGGGCATCGGTAACGGTCGACGGCGAGGTCGTCGGTACGATCGGAAACGGTCTCCTGGTCCTCGTCGGTGTGACCCACCAAGACACCGACGCTGATGCTGTCACCCTCGCCGACAAGCTGGTCGCTTTGCGGATCTTTCGAGACGATGACGACCGCATGAATCGGTCGGTGACTGAGGAAAAAGGTGGAGTGCTGATCATCAGCCAGTTCACGTTGTATGGGACGGTTCGCGGCGGACGGCGCCCCTCTTTCGTCGAGGCTGCCCCACCCCCGCAGGCCGAGCCGCTGGTCGGGCTGGTGGCGGCCCGGATCGCCCAGGCCAACATCGAAGTCGCCACCGGGCGGTTTGGAGCGATGATGATGGTTGAGCTGATCAACGACGGCCCGGTGACGCTGGTCATCGAAACGAGCGGCGGCTCGGTGGTCTGAGGACGTGCTCGACGGTCATCGGATTTTGGGCATCTCGCCATGCCTTGGGGATCAGGAGCACCGCCACTCCTAACCCCAACCAGAGGAGACCCGGCCCGGCAGTAAGACCCCAACCGGTCGGCCATCCCTGGTCGGCCCACATCCACCCGGCCGCCAAATAGAAAGTAATCGTGACGATCGTGGCGATGCCGCTTCGGCGGGTGATGATCAGCGTCCCCGCCAGTACCAACAGG
Organism: Actinomycetota bacterium; assembly: GCA_052390035.1. Lineage (GTDB taxonomy): Bacteria > Actinomycetota > Acidimicrobiia > Spongiisociales > ZC4RG35 > JBQTHI01. The sequence continues at coordinate 67,076 of JBQTHI010000044.1, forward strand.
ACGGGGACGATGACCGTTGGCCAAGCGGCGAGTGTGACCCCGGCGGTGATCCCCAGGCCTTTGCCACCACGACGCCGGAGGAACGGGTTGTAGATGTTGCCTGCAATCGCCCCGATGCCCGCCGCCACCATCGCCGGGTCCCCGCCAGCCAGGCCGCCCAGCCAAGCAGCGATCGCCCCTTTATTCATCTCCACCGCCAACACTGCCGCCGCCAGGCGCGGGCCCCCCAGGCGCAGAGCGTTATTCGCTCCGGGGTTTCGGCTTCCTTCTGCGCGAAGATCGACTCCCCGCCTTCGTGCCAAGAAATCGGCGGTCGGAATGCCGCCCCAAAGATACCCGACGAGGGCGGCGAGCAGCGAAGTCATCGGAGAGAAGCCTGGCCTTCCGGGCAGAACGTTAGGAAGTCACAGCCTGCGCACAGGGGGGATGGTCGGGGGTGATAGTCCTCATCGGCGATCGCGTCGGCCAAAGCGGATAGCCGCGACCGGGCCCTTCGCAGCCACTCCCCGTCGACAACTTCGCTTACCTCTTCCAAACCTGATGAGAGGTACGCGAAGGTGGCCGTCATCGAGGTGGGGATGGAGGGTGCCAGGGCACCCGTGTCGGCTGCGACTGCATAGGCCTCGAGCTGAACCTTGCTCGACGGGTCGTCGGGACGCCGTCCCGACTTGAAGTCGACGATCTCCCAGTGGCCAGGCTTCGGCTCATAGACCGCATCGACCCTCCCCTTGATCCGAAGCGAGCCGAGGCCCAACTCGAAGGGTTGCTCGACCAAGAGTGGATGGGCTCCGGCAAAACGGCTGCTCTTGAATGCTCCTAACGGATCCGTCTTCGACCAACCGGCGCCGCCGTCGGCCAGCGATGCCTCGTCTACCGCCACAGGCGCGTCGTAGAGGCCATCGATGAGATCGGTAATGGGAAGCTGGCGGCGATTGTGCAGTTCGATCAGGCGGTGGATCTCGGTCCCTCGCCGGGCGGCAGGGTTGGGACGCCGGGGCAGCCGCTCGACCTCAGACCAGAAGAATCGTTTCGGGCATTGGGCATATGTGACCATTCCGGTAACCGAAGTTTGGATGCCGGTCGGAGAGACGGTGGCGGCCGGTTCAGGCAGGTCGAAGAGCATCCCTTGGAAGCGTTGGAGGTGTTGTTGGTATGGTCGGTCGATGTCAAGTTCGGCGGCCTGCCCCGCCGCCCATCCGTGGTGGTCCATTTCGTGGCGGACTGCACCCGTCCAGCCCTGGGGGAAGTGGGGATCGGGGGCTTGGGGATCGGGCTCAAAGCGGAGTAACAGGGGAGCGGGAGGAGGCTCTTTGGCTGGTCTCGATTCGACCCTGGTCTGCGGTTGCTGGCTCACTATCTCCCAGAGCCGGCTTGGGCCGACCGGTCTTTTCCTGGGGATCGGGTGTCCGTACCACGAAGCACCGCTGACGAAAAGGCGCTGTTTGGCGCGCGTCACGGCGACGTAGGCGATCCTCCATTCTTGCCGCTCCTGAACCGCCGAAAGCAGCCGGTCGGCGGTAGCCGGATCGATCCCCTGGTGGAGTGGAGGCAGCCACTCACGGTCGACTCGGTATTCGTACGGGAGATACTTGGCCACTTTGTAGGGGTTCTCTTTGGGCATGCCGCCGCTTGGAAAATTGTGGTGGTAGCAAGCGGGGAGAAAGACGACTTCCCACTCGAGGCCTTTGGCCCGGTGGACAGTCACCAGCGTCACCGCGTTCTCTCCCGAGAGTCTGGCGGTGTCCAGCTCCTCGGTTTGGTCGCGCTCCATTAGATCCAAATACGACACGAAGGCCCCGAGCGACGGCCGGCCTTCGAGCGGACTCCACTCTTCGGTAAGGTCGAGAAACCGATAAAGATTTAGCCGGGCGGTGAGCTGGCCACTATCGGGCAACGCGGCGAGGTCGTTCCAAGCTCCGGTCCGATCGAGAATTTGGCGGCATAGCTCGACCAAGGAGACCCCCTGTGCCGCGGCCAGCAAGTGGCGGTAGTGCTCGCCAAAACGCCTCATCGCTCCCTCGGCCTCCGCCCGAAGTCCGTTGAGCTCGTCGATGTGCTCAATGGCTTCAACCAGACTAAAAACCCGTACAGGGTCATGCTCGAGTGGCTCGGACGCGGAGTTGTCGGCAGCCCTGACCCAGTCGGCGAGTTTGACCACATCACCTATGCCGAGGCGGAATCGACTTCCCATGAGAAGGCGGTAAAGGGCAGGCCCGTCGCTCGGGTTATGGAGAATGCGGAGCCAGCAACGCAGGTCGGCGACCTCGGGCACCGCCAGCAGGCCACCGAGGTTGGCCACTTCGACGGGGATATCGGCCGCCCGGAGGGCGTCGTGGACGAGGATCATGTCCTTGTTCTTGCGAAACAGGATCGCCATCTCACGCCATTGATGTTGATCAGACAGGATGGAGATCTGGCGTGCTATCCACTCGGCCTCGACGACGGCGTCGGGGTGCCAGGCAGCCACCACCTCCCCGCCGATCCGGTGGTCGAGCGGCTTCAGCCTCCACTCCACTGACCCAGCTTCGCCTTTGATCCGGTTGGCCAGATCGATGATGTTCGGGAGTGAACGCCGATTTTGGCTGAGGGGAAGGGTGGGCGCCTCCCGGCCGTCGGCGGCGGGAAACTGATCGGGGAAACGTTCGAAGTTGGACGGTGAGGCCCCCCGCCATTCGTAGATGGTCTGGTCGGCATCCCCCACTGCGGTCACGGGAAATCCCGCCCCGAAGAGCGCTTGGATCAGTCGGCGCTGGGCGGGGTTGGTGTCCTGATATTCGTCGAGCATCACCGCCCGATAGCGGGACCTGATCTCCCGGGCGACGTCTGGATGAGATGTCACCAATCTATGAGCGAAGACGATCAGGTCGCTGTAGTCGACCACTCCCAGCCTGCGCTTTTCGGCGTCGTAGTGCGCCAACGCCACCAGGAGATCCGCTCTCGCCACCCACGGATCGTCCGGGGCGTGGACCGGTATGGTCACCTGTTCGGGACTGAGCAGATGGTCCCCCAGCGCCGACCCGAGCCGGCGTATGTCCTCGACGATAAAAGGGTTGGCGACATTGAGGTGGGGGAGCGGTACCGCTGCGACCACCTCGAACAGGAGCTGGCGGGAGTATGTCGGGGTGATGAGCAGGGCGTCCCTCTCTATCCCGACGAGGGCGCCGAACTCGCGCAATATTTGTGCGGCGAACCCGTGATAGGTATGGACTTCAACCTCCCGGCCCGGGTCGGTGGCCAGCTCTTTCCCCATTAGACGTGCCAGCTCCTGTCGGATCCGGTCGGCTAACTCAGCCGCCGCCTTGTTGGTGAAGGTGATTCCGAGAACCTGTTCGGGCGCGATGTCATGGTTGGCAATCAGGTGGGCGACACGTAAGGCCACGGTGGTCGTCTTCCCGGTTCCGGCGCCGGCCGACACTCGTAACGGCATGAGACCGGCGGTGATGATCTCCTCTTGCTCGGCGGTAGGGACGATCACGAGACGAAAGCTTCCCTTCCCTCGGGCCATGCCGGACAGCAAAGACGCACCGGACAACGGTCACAGTGGGGTCCGGGAGTAGCGTCCCACCTCTCGGCCGTGATTCGACGCCCCACTACGACCATTCGCCGCTCGACGTCGGCGACCTGGTCCATGTCGAACTGCGAGACCGTCCTTCTGGCCAGCGGGTACCACAGCTCGGCGGCGCTTACCCAGCCCCACGAGCTGACCTCATGATCGTGGCGAGCGGCGAGAACGTAGAAGCCGAGCTGGAGCGACCGGGCGGCTTCGTCTTTGGTGGGCTCAGAGGCACTTGTCTTGTAATCAACCACCCTGAGCTCGCCTGGCAGGTGCCGCTCGAACCGGTCGACCTTGCCCGACCAGGTGATTCCATCGACTTCCATCTGGATCCTCCGTTCCACTTCGACGACGGAGGCGTCCCCACCGGGCCAGTCTTGATGCATATTCTCGAGCAGCTTCCGCCCACGCCGGCGCCACGCCTCGTTTAGTACCGGGCTGCCGAAGTCGGCGTCCTCCATCCACACCTGGTCAAGCACGGCTTTCGCCGCCTCGAGGGTGGCGTGAGCCTGCCCTTCCCCCCGTGCTTCGGCCTCCGAGTCTTCGAGCACCCGATGGATCAAAGAACCGAAGTGGGCGTAGGGTGAAAAGTCGTCCGCCGCCAACAGCCGCCGCTCGAAGACGTAGCGACGCGGGCAAGCCTCGTAGGCCTCGGCTTGGCTGGGGGACAACCGGAAGCCCGCCCTCATCACTCCTGTATCCGGTCCTTTGGCGGCGATGCCGGCCAGCTCCACCGGCTGCCATCGGCCATCCGGCGGGTGACAGAGGACGGTCAAGGCCGCCAGGCGCCTTGGCTGCGACGCCGAGGGGTCGGTCACAACACGGCGAAGTAGCGCCTGAACCTCAGGCGCCGTCACCGGTACCGTGACGTTCGACGGTGGTGGGCCTAAATCGGTGAACGAACCTCGACCTGAAGCGGCGAGGAGGAAACGCGAGGGCCGGCGCTCCCCTTCATCGATGGCGGCCGTGGTGGCGGTCCATACCACCCGACGACTGGCCCTGGTCATCGCCGTATACGCCAGCCTCATTTCCTCCTGAATCCGAAAACCGATATCTCCGTTCGATCGGGAAGCCGCCAGATATTCGGGATGAAGCAGGGCGGTGCTTCTTCGCAGATCGGGAAAAACACCTTCGGTGGCATCGGCAACGAACACAATGTCGAACTCGAGGCCCTTGGCCTGATGGAGCGTGGTGAGGACCAGCTGATCGACTCCCGGTCGCTGATATGAGATCAGTGGAGAGGCTTCGAAGTCTTCGATCATCGCCCGCCGATAGAACTCGTACAGGGTGACGGTGGGGTCGCGGCGATATTGCTGGTCGAGCACCTGGGAGAAAGACGCCAGCGCCGCCCGAAACTCCTCGAATTGGGGATCGGCTACCAACTCTCGGAATCCGTCGAGAGCGGTCCAGACGGTCCAGAATCCATCGGCGGCCGGCAACGCCACGGCCCAGGTCGGATCGCTTAGGAGGTTGGCTAGGCCGCCATCGTTCTCCAATTCGCCGGCGATCTCCGCCCACTGCCGATTGCTCCGTCGGCGTGATCGAAGCAGCCGGCGCTGATGGGAAAGTGAGAGCCGGAACATCGGACCCAGCAACAGCCTCCGCATCGCCCTATCGGCTTCGTCGGGTGTCGGTGACTCATGAATCCCCGATGCTGGGTCCAGTCCTGCGACGATCGTGAGGTCGAATATCAGGCGGACCGCGGCATGGTCGACCAATCGGCGGTCGGGGGTGTCATGGCGTATCCCTCGCCGTTCGAGCGCCCGCGATAGCTCGGGGAGGAGGTGGCGGGTCGACCTCACCAGCACGGCCATCCTCCGCAACTCGAGACGTTCCTCGAGGTGGGCGCGCTCGACCTGGGCGGCGATCCACTCGGCCTCGGCGCTCGCCTGGTCGAACAGATACGCCTCGACCCGGCCAGCATGGGGGGCAGGTTCAACAGGACCGGCGCCGCCCGGCAGCTCGCCGCCGGCCGTCACGCGCAACGCTCCTTCGAGGATGGCGGCAGGTACACGGAAGCTGGTAGTGAGGATCAGACGCCGGGCAGGTGAACCGTCGTGGTGGCGGAAGCGATCCGTGAAGTCGACGACATTCGTCAGGTCGGCACCACGGAACGAGTAGACCGACTGGTAGGGATCGCCGGCGGCGGTGATGTTGCGATGTTGGGCGACCAACAGCTCGAGGAGTCGGGCCTGAGCGGGAGAGGTGTCCTGGTATTCGTCAACCAAGACATAGCGGCACTGGGCCGCAACCTCGGCCGCCACGCCGGGTGCCGCCAGCGTGGAGATCGCTTCTGCAATCAAGGCGCCGTAATCGATTCTGCGGCGCTCTTGCAATTGGTGGTTATACCGGGCCATAAAGGCGGCCAGCGCCTGCCACTGGGGCCGCTTCTGCGCCAGCTCGGCAACGTCGGCCGGCTCGAGCAAGCGTTCGCGGGCGCGGAGCAGGAAATCGGCGACCTCTGCCGCCAGCGTCCGGCTCGAAAGGAGGGATCGGTATTGCAGCGGCCATCCGGTCGGATCTTCGGAGGCCAGGAGATCGCTTACCAGCGCCACCTGCTCGGGGCCGGTGAGAAGCGTGGGGACGGGTTGGGAGCTCCGAGCGCCGCGGGCTTCGAGCAGCCGGTGAGCGAACGAGTGAAAAGTGGCCGTGACCGGGCCTGCCCAGCTCTCCGTCGATACCGCTCGACGGCCTAGGTCGGCGGCGGCCCGGCGGGAAAAGGTGAGAATCAGAGTTTCGGCGGGCCGTGCCTTGCCGGACTCGACGAGATGCCGGGCCCGACGAACCAGGAACTCGGTCTTGCCCGTGCCAGGCCCGGCGACCACGAGTTGGGGACCTTCGCTGTCGGCAATGGCTCGATCCCAGTCCTCCGGGCCAACCCGTATTTCGTTCCCACCCATGACGGGGTGAAGGTATCAGGAGGGGGGGACGTTTTCGGTGCGCAGAACTAAGCCAGAAGGCGTTTGTCGCACGCCAGAAGGACTACCCGCCGAAGACGTGAGCGGTCCAAAGACGGCCTGAGGCGTCGATGAAGACCCCGACCCCTACGGAGGTGAATCGGGTTTCGATCATGTTGTTGTAGTGAGCGGAGCTATTGACCAGACCGTCGAAGATGGCTTCGACCGATGGTCCATATCCGATGTTTTCCCCGACGATGGTCCATGGGTCGAGAAGGGCGGCGATGTCACTGTGAGAGAAGTTGCCGCTGTCGGCCATGTGTTTGGCCCACCATCGGGCCTGGTTGGCGAGCTCGGCATTGACGGCCATTGAGGCCACTCCGACCGTTGCCCGAAGGTTGTTGATGCGTACCACGAAATCGGCTTCGGCCGCCGGGCTGTACGCGCCGGCCGGCGCCGCCGCGGTCGTGGCGGTGGGCGCCGCGGTGGTGGGCGGCGGGCTGGTGGTGGTGACAACGTGGGGGGAGGTGGTGGTCACCCCTGGGTTGGTGGTGGGGGTGGTGGCGGCGGAGGTAGGCACCGTCGAGGCCGGAGAGGCAGTGGTGTTGGCCGGGCGGCGTAACAGGGCCACGGTGGTCGAGGGGGGGTCGAAAGTTGGGGCGGGATCGATCGGGGAGAGGACCGAAAACCCGAAACTGTCGAGACGGGCGAGGCCAGGCGACTCGGATCGTTGAGGTTGCCGGGCATGATCGAAAGGGGCCCGATCAAGTTGCGCCTGATCAAGCCGCAGCTGGTCTTGCAGGTCGATTTCACGTGGTGGGGCCACCACCCCGCTGACGAACTGCAGGCCGGCGACCCAGATGGCAGTGGCGCTTGCCAGCATCAACGCACGCTTCATCGGTCCTCCCCAATGTTCGTTGGCCCGATTACCGCCGTCCCCTGACCCGCTGGGGGGGAATATCGGCAGCCGTCAAGGGACGCTTGAGGATCTAACCGGCGAGAGATTCCAGCGCCACCCAGGCGGGACAGCGGTCCTGGAAAGCGCAGTAGTTACAAAGCGGTCCGGTTCGGGGAGGGAAATAGTCCCGTTCGATCGCACGGTTGATCGCCCCCCACAGCGCAGTGAGCTGCCGTTCCATAGCGTCAAGCTGGCGGTCATCCACCGGGAATCGGTACATGGTTGGCCCGTTGAGGTAAAGCAGCCGCACCTCTACCGGTGTCTCGCCCAGCCGCCGGCGTATTAGCAGGGCGTAGATCTTGAGAGCAAAGAAGGCAGGCAGCGCATAAGCCTCCGGAGGGGCAGAGCCAGTCTTGTAGTCGGTTATCACCAGGGAGCCGTCTGGCTGACGGTCGATCCGATCGAGGATCCCGCGAATCATCATGCCGTTACCGATTGGCTCGAGGAGGTCCATTTCCTGGGCGAGTGGCTCAACCGAAACCGGATTCTCCAACTTGAAGTAGTTGGCTAACAACGAAAGGCTGTCGACGCCCCAGGCCCTCTCCTGTCCGATATCGGCGAAGAGCCCGGCGAACTCCTCATCGTTTCGCAACTCACCCCATGCCTGGCGGAACAGGTCGTAAAGCCGCTCCGGTGAACGCTCTGCCGCCTCGAGTTCGTAAAGTCGCTGGAGCGCCAGGTGGGAGGTGGTCCCCCTCGCCTGATAAACGGTTACGGGCTCGGGAAGCCGGTCGATCGCCCGGAAGCGGAATAGCTGCGGGCATGCCTTGAAATCTCCCGCCCGGCTCGGAGAAAGGGTTTCAAGGCTCACGAGTCGGACTATACGGTGGGCGAATGACAGATTTGGGATTTGCCCCCATTGGCTTGCTCGGGTCGCGCCTTCGCCAAACATCGCGAAAACAAACCCGGCAAACGCGAAATCCAGCTAGCTGGTGAGCTTGACGGTGCGCAGGGTCACTGGGTACGTTGGCATTGTCCAGCAGGAGGTGACTCCAGCGGACGCCGGAGAGCCGAGAGGCACTTTTGGCAGGCCATGAGAAGAACGAGCTTCGGTTCGGAGTTCGAATGGCAGAGGACCCCGAGAGGGTGCGACTTCGGTCGGAGCTCTCTCGGGGTTTTCTCGTTCTTAGACTTCCTGCCGGGAGGCAACTTTGCTTGACCACTTCACCGCGCCCAACCAGGACGCGAAAACAAGGTTGGTGTCCGCGAAAACGAGCTAGACGATCGACTTGCTCCGCACCCGTGCACCATCTACATTCCCTGATGCAGCGGGGGACACCCTCCGCAGCCCCGGGAGACAGGCAACTGAGCACCGGGAGCGGGTCGACCTTCGGGAAGATCCGCAGTCCTCCAGTCACTCTTCGGAGTGACACGGCCGGGGACCTTCGGGTCGTCGAGCCGGGAGTGACAACGGCGGCCCTTAGGGGTTGCCGAAGTCCTCGGCAACGAGGACGCGGCCGGTCTTCGGACCAGCCGATCCGCCGGAGAAGGAACCTTCGGGTTTCAATTTCGGAGGATGGCGGAAGCCCCGAGAGGGTGGAGATTCGTCGAAGCTCCCTCGGGGCCTTTCGCTTTTTAGGCCTTTCGCTCTTCAGGGCGGGTATGCCGGGGCCGGTGGGGGAAACCCGGAGGGGCCAAGGGGGGATCGTACCCGGCTGCTCCCCATCGGCTGGTCCTCGACGGTAGCCTCGGCTGGTGGCATACCCCAAGAAACTCCTGTCCCCTGGTGAAGAGGTACTGGCGGAGTTCAAGCCGCACTGGACGTCGATCCTGGGACCTCTCGGTATCACGCTGGCGGCATTGTTGGTCGTTGTCTTCCTCGCCTTCTTCACCACCGGTGGCCTCAGCCAATTCGGTCCTTTGGTGGCGGCGCTGGTGTGGCTGGTCCTGATCGTCCCGAAAGTGATCGACTGGATGACGACCGTGCATGTGATCACCAACGAGAGGGTGATTCATCGAACCGGCTTTGTTGCGAAAACGGGCAAAGAGATCCCATTGGAGATGATCAATACGGTCTCGTTCCACCAATCTGTCTTCGAACGCGTGGTGGGCAGTGGCGATCTCGTGATCGAGTCGGCCGGAGAGACCGGTCAGACCCTCTACACCGACATCCCCCGGGCAGAAGAAAAGAAGAACCTCATTTACCGGGCGAGGGAAGACCGGATGTTCTCGATCGAGCGAGGCGGGGCAGGGGTGTCAACCGCCGAGCAGCTCCAGATCCTGTCGAGGCTGCATGACGAAGGAAAGCTCTCGGCCGAAGAATTCAACAACCAAAAGTCACGGCTGCTCGGAAACGAATAGGACCAGGCCAATGTCCCACATGATGGATTATCCCCTGCTGTTGTCGACCCTTTATGACCGGACGGTGCGCACCTACCCGGATCAACCCATCGTTTCCGTCGAATCAGACCGCAGCGTGGTTCGGACCAGCTACGGGGAGGTCGATGGACGGGTACGACGACTGTCCACGGCATTGATGGAGAAACTCGGGATCGGACAGGGAGAGGCGGTCGCCACGTTCGCTTGGAACAACCGCCGGCATCATGAGCTCTACTGGGCCACCGCCAACACCGGCCGGATTTGCCATACGGTCAACATCCGTTTGTTCCCCGAGCAACTCACCTACATCATCAACCATGCGGCCGATCATGCCCTATTTGTCGATCCGGATCTGCTGCCGCTGGTCGAGAGGATCGCCCCCACCTTGGAAACCGTCCGCACCTTTGTGGTCATGGGAGAGGCGGTCGGCCACTCGAAACTGGAGAATGTAATCTCCTACGAGGACCTGATCGACGGGGTCACGCCTTGGGGCGCGTGGCCAGAGCTTGATGAGCGCTCGCCAATGATGCTCTGCTACACATCGGGCACCACTGGAAACCCCAAAGGAGTGGCTTACACCCAGCGCTCCACCTACATCCACACCATCTCCAACCTGGCGGCCAACTCGTTGACCGCCGATGACAACGTGTTACCGGTGGTCCCCATGTTCCACGCCTCCGCCTGGGGTTACCCTTTCATGGCGACGGCAGTGGGAGCCCGACTCACCTATCCCGGACCGGATCTCTCGCCGGCGGGCCTGGTTACCTTGTTCGAGCGGGAGCGGGTGACCTTCTCGGCCGGGGTGCCGACCGTGTGGCTCGGCATCCAGCAATACCTCGCCGAACACCCAGCAGCCGACACCTCTTCGTTGAGAGCCTTCCTGTGCGGGGGATCGGCCGTCCCCCGCTCGATGATCGACTGGTTCTGGAAGAACCGGGGTATCTTGATCAAACAGGGCTGGGGAATGACCGAGACCAACCCGGTGGCCTCGGTGGCGACGCTCAAGCCCCATATGGCTGAGTGGGATTTCGATCGCCAACTCGACGTGCTCGAGACCGCCGGCCTCCCGGTGATGGGCCTCCAGGTAAAGATCGTCGACGAGAACGGCGCCGAACTACCACATGATGGGGAGGCCTTCGGAGAACTGTTGATACGGGGACCGTGGATCGCCGCCGAGTACTACCAGGACCCGCGTTCATCGCAGGCCTTCCAGGATGGCTGGATGCGAACCGGGGACGTGTGCAAGATCACCCCCGAGGGATACATCAAGATCACCGATCGGGCCAAAGACGTGATCAAGTCGGGCGGCGAGTGGATTTCGTCGCTCGATTTGGAGAATGCCCTGATGGCTCATCCGGCGGTGGCCGAAGCCACCGTGGTAGGACTGAAACATCCGAAATGGCAGGAGCGGCCGGCAGCGTTTGTGGTGCTCCGCCCCCAGGCGACCACAACCGAAATCGAGCTACGAAACTTCCTGTCCGACAAGGTAGCCTCTTGGTGGATGCCGGACCGGGTGGTCTTCATCGAGGCCATCCCCAAGACCGGGACGGGCAAGTTCGACAAGAAAGTGGTTCGGGACCAGTACGCCGACCTGTTGATGGAGGCTTAGCAGGAGGAGTTCGGATGTATCACGCCATGGAGTTCGTGGAGGAGACCCTCGGGGCAGAGCCCACCAAGCGGCTGGTCGGCACATCCGACGACCTCGACCACGCCATCGAACTGGCTAGAAGCGCCTGGCACACCTACGAGCGCAAAGACGACCGTGCTTATGCCTGGTGGACCGTTCAGGATCCGAAGGCTCAATACGCCAGTTGGATCGCCGACAACCGCAGCCGCAAGGAGTTCGTGGTCGACCTGCGGAACGGCGAGTTGATCCAGCTTCCCTGATCGAATACCCGAAGGGTCCCTCGTAGTCTGACCCTCGTTAGTCTGACTGGGTGTCCGCCATTCATTCAGTGTGGGGCTATGTGGCGGTGGCCCTGTGCGCCCTGGCCGGGCTTCTCGGAATCTATCTCCATTCGGCCAGACGGACCCCGGGTGTGACCTTTCGCATCTTGAGAGCAGCGGCCCTCGGTGCGGTCCTCCTCCAGGTGCTCTTGGGTCTCGGAGCGATGAACTTTGAGGACCTTGACCCCGGTAACCAGCACGTGTTCTACGGGGTGGTCATCTCCTTCACCCTCGCCTTTGCTTACATCTACCGCGCCCAGTTCACTCGTAAGCCCGCTTTGTATAACGGCCTGCTCCTGCTTTTCGTTATGGGGCTTTCGATCAGGGGCATCATGACGTTCGGCAAAAGCTTCTAACCGAGGAGGCGGCCGTGCTGCTCGAATCCAAGAGGTTGCTCATCACCGGGATCACCACCGACGACTCCATTGCCTTTCATGCGGCCCGCATCGCCCAGCAGGAGGGTGCCGAAATCGTCGTCACCAACTTTGGTCGGGGGCTGCGGCTCACCGAACGAGCGGTACAGCGTCTTCCCAAGCCGCCCCCGGTGCTCGAGATGGACATCAACAACGACGAACATGTCGCCGCCGTGGCGACCGGGCTCGAGAGTAGATGGGGTGGGATCGATGGTGCCCTTCACGCCATCGCCTTCGCCCCGGGAGATGCTCTGGGCGGGAACTTCCTCAACACCCCCCGGGCTTCCGCTGAGACTGCCTTCACCACCTCGGCGTTTTCCCTGAAGACGCTGGCGGTGGCCGTGCTTCCGCTGATGCAGAAGGCCGGTGGAGGGTCAATCGTCGGCCTTGACTTCGACAACTCCACGGCCTGGCCGGCATACGACTGGATGGGAGTGGCGAAATCAGCCCTCCAATCTGTGTGCCGTTATCTGGCCAGAGACCTTGGTTCCCACCAAGTTCGGGTCAACCTCGTCTCGGCCGGGCCTCTCAAGACAGTGGCGGCCAAGTCGATCCCTGGGTTCGATTTCCTCCACGACATCTGGAACGAAAGGGCACCGCTGCGCTGGGATTCCTCCAACCCAGAGGCGGTAGCACGAATGATCTGTGTTCTCCTCTCCGACTGGGCACCCCTTACCACCGGCGAGGTGGTTCACGTCGACGGCGGGTTCCACGCAATTTCCGCCGCGCCGCGGGGAGAGCCGGGTTCGGGTTAGCCCTTGGCGTATTGGCGGTGGGTGAGCGCGGCGGCCGCCACCGGGACGGGTTCGGTGCGGGGCAGAGTGACGATGAAGGTGGCACCCCCGCCTGGCGTCTCCAGTAGCTCGACCGATCCCTTCATCGCCTCGGTGAGACCTTTGACAATGTTCAGTCCGAGGCCGGTCCCGCCCCGGGTACGGGTGGCCGAACCTTCGATCTGGGTGAAACGATGGAATACCCGATCACGCTGATCGGTGGGGACACCGGGGCCATGATCGACTATCGCCAGATGCACCCGATTGCCCCGAGCCGCCGCCGCCACCTCCACCGGGCTTCCCGGTGCGTATTTGGCGGCATTCTCCAGCAGGTTGAGGACGATGCGGTTGAGGTGATCGGGATCGGAAAGAACCGACAGATCCTCCGGGTCCACGACGATGCTCAACTTGGCGATCTGAACGGTGGTGGCCACCTCCGCCAAGAAGGTCCGTATCACCAACGTTTCGAGCTGGATCGGAACGGCATTCCGCTCCAGCCGGCTGACAATCAACAGGTCTTCGATGAGCCGTTGCAGCCTCCCGGCCTGGCGGCGGGCGGTAACCAGCAATTTGCGCGCTGCTTCGGCCTCCGGTGCCAGCTCGGGCCTGGCCACCGTGTCCAACGAGCCGATGATCGAGGTCAGCGGCGTGCGCAGCTCATGGCTGACCACCGACACGAAGTCGGTCTTCATCTGGGCCACCTCTTCGAGCCGCCGTGTCATCTCGGCCACGGCTTCGTATCGTCCCAGCTGGGAGACGACGAGCGCAGCCGGCGCACCGAGCGATGAGAGTGCCTCGAGCTGGTCGGGGGCGAAGTTGCCAGCGACGGGATCACCAACGGCGATAACCCCCACCTTGAACTGCTCCACCCGGAGGGGTGCGACCATTGCTTCCGAAATGCCGAGGTCACCCAGCACCCCGTAGTGGTCGGGGTTGTCGGCGATCCGCTGCAGCAAGATGGGTTTGCCGGACTTGAAGACCTGAGCGAGGAGACCTCCGGCGCCTACGGAAACCGTTATGTCGCCTGCCTCGAGCGGATAGCCCGCCACCCACATGGGATTCATCACCTTCAGCTCGTGGGTTTCGGGGATGTAAAGCATCACGACCCCGACCTGCGCATTCAAATAGTTACAGATTCGACCTACCAGCTCTGGCAGCACCTCGGCCAGCGACTCAGCCCCAGCCAGCGTCGCCGAAACCGCATAGAGCCTCTCAAAATCGGCTCGCTGTCTTTGTAGGTCACCCAACCGGCGGGCCCCACGGAGCGCCTCGCTCTCGAACTCGAAACCCATTAGTGCGGTGACCGTGGCCACGGCCACCGCCGAGAGGATCTGCACGACGAGTTCGGCGACCCCCGGCGATTCGCCGGAAACGATGGCGATGATGGCAAGTGATGCCACGGCCAGAATCGTGACGAGCACGTGTTTGAACCGTTCGAGAACCAGGCCGCTCTGGGCGAGCAGAACCAGAAAGATCGGCTGGGTCAACGCCTGTAACTCGGGGAGGGTTCCGATCACGGCCAGGCATAGGACCAACGCTGCGTTCCAGCCCAGGGTCGCCCACGGTCCCTTGGCAGTGGGCATCACTTTGTGCCAGTGGACCATCGACGAAGCAATCAGGATCATCGCCATGAGCGCCGCCGGAACCGCGAACTGAGGTCTGGCGAGGACACCCTGGCGGACCGCCTGAATACCGAGAATCAATATCACGACCCATCCCACCGCCACCGAGCGCCGCATGGCGGCGGCTCTGAAGCGCCATAGTGGCTGGAGGTCAGCGGTCATGCTCACATTCGGATCCGATCAGAATTGTCCTACAGGATCAACAGTATTCTCGACCTTCGTGCCCTCCGCATTGAGCAACTCATGGCGCTGAGGGCTTTGGCCGGGGGGTCGATGTTTGCACATGCTGGAGGGAACTCGCCTTTCCAGGTGCTGGCTCTCCACGGGTGGGGACGGCGAGGCTCCGATTTCTCCGGGGCGCTGGCCGGTCTGTCCTACCTGGCTCCCGACCTGCCCGGCTTCGGGGCTTCGCCGCCACCCACCTACCCGGTGGGGGCTCGCGGTTACGCCGACCTTCTGGCGCCGGCGCTCAACGAGCTTGATCCCCACCCGGTCTTGCTGGGTCACTCGTTCGGAGCCCGGGTGGCGGTGGCTCTGGCTGCTGCCAATCCGGCTCGATTCGCCGGGTTGGTGTTGACTGGAGCCCCGTTGGTCCGCCGCAAAGAGGCGCGCCGAGTACCTGTTCCATATCGGATGGCCCGCTTTGGTGCCCGCCGCCGGCTTCTTCCCGAGTCAATGATGGTGAGGATGCGTCGCAGGTACGGCTCGATCGACTACCTGGCCGCCGAGGGGGTCATGCGCCAGGTTCTCGTCGCCGCGGTCAACGAGTCCTACGAACCCGAACTCGCCAACATTGCCGCGCCGGTTCGGTTGGTCTGGGGTGAAAACGACCAAGAAGTGCCGGTGTCGGTAGCCAAAGAAGCGGTCGACATGTTGGTGTCGCGTGGTGGGGATGCGTCGCTCTGGGTAGTGGAGGGAGTCGGTCATCAGCTTCCGCTCGAAGCCCCTCAGGCCATCCGGTTGGAGGTGGAACGGATCCTGGCCCGGTGACCATCCTCTTAGCGGTAGTGGCTTCGCTCACGGCCGGTGTCGCCGCGATTCGCTGGCTGCGGGTTGCCCAGCGCGAGCATTACCTGGCCGGTGCCGTCGCCAGGTTCGCGTTTCGTTGGTGGTATTCGACTCCAATCAATCTGATGCTGGCGGGAGTGGCCGTGGCCGGCGCCATCGGGGTGTGGTGGCAGCCGTCGCTCGGGTGGTTGGCGATCACGGCGCTGGTCGGGCCGGTCGGGTTGCCCTGGACAGGCCGCACCGCCCCACTGGCAGCAACGGCTCGGATGTGGCGACTCATCGCCGGGACCGGGCTGCTCCTCGCCGCAGCCGCGGCGGCGAGCTTCGGCACCGGTCACCCCGCTTGGGCCGTGGCGTCATTGGTGGGATGTCCGCTGGTGGTCGATCTGGCGCTCCTCTTGCTCGCACCGATGGAGAAGAGAGCTGGGGCCGCCTGGGTGTCCCGAGCAGCGGCCAAGCTGGAAGCCTCCGGCTCGCGGGTCGTGGCGATCACCGGTAGCTATGGGAAAACGACCACCAAGGGCTATGTGAACCACTTGCTGGCCGGCCGTTTCGCCACCGTGGCCACTCCGGCGTCCTTCAACAACCGGATGGGCCTGGCCCGCGCGATCAACGAACATCTGATCCCTGGCACCGAGGTCTTTATCGCCGAGATGGGCACCTACGGCCCCGGCGAGATCGCCGAAATGTGCAAGTTTGTCCCACCCGAGGTAGCCGTTATCACTTCCATCGGCCCCGTCCATCTGGAGCGCTTCGGTTCCGAGCGGGCCATCGTTGAAGCCAAGCGCGAGATTCTGCGAACCGCTCGACTGGCCGTAGTCAACATCGACCACCCGCTGCTGGCGGAGCTAGCCGTCGAAGAGTCGAGCCGGCGAAACGTGGCAGCAATATCGGGGAGCGATCCTCGGGCAGCAGTGTCGGTAGTGGGCGGAGCCGTCGTGGTCGGGGGAGTGGAGATCGGGCAGGTAAGCGCCGAGGTGTTTGGCGCCAATCTGGCGGCAGCCATCGCCGTGGCCAGCTTCTTTGAAGTCAGCGACGCCGAAGTTGCCGCACGTCTCCCCACCCTCCCCGGCACCGCTCATCGTCGCCAGATAATCAAGTCCGAGCTTGGATTCACGATCGTCGACGACACCTACAACGCGAACCCGGCCGGGGCCCTCGCCGCCCTGACCACGTTGCAGCAAATCGAGCCAAATGGAAGGCGGGTGGTGGTCACCCCCGGAATGGTCGAGCTCGGTAGCCGCCAGGTGGAGGAGAACCGGACGTTCGCCGAGGCCGCGGCCGGGGTGGCCGATGATCTCCTGGTGGTCGGCCTCACCAATCGTCGAGCCCTGGTGCGGGGGGCGAGGAGCGGACCGGCCTCCATTACCGTGGTGGGCTCGCGTGACGAAGCGGTGGCTTGGGTCCGGTCCCATCTCGGCCCCGGTGATGCGGTTTTGTACGAAAACGACCTCCCCGATCACTATCCATGAACATGGCGGCCAAGACCGAATCGCAGAAGAATCTTCTTCCCGGCGTCGTCTTTGGCGGCCCGTCGGACGAACACGACATCTCCATCCTGACCGGGCTCCAGGTGTGTCACGCCCTGAAGGATGTTCATGCCTTTTACTGGAGCAAAGGCGGAGACTGGTATCAGGTCGAGCCAGACTCGGAGGCTGCCGACTTCATCGACGGCCCGCCTCGCAAAGCGCACCCGTTCAGGTTGATCCCATCGGTGGGGCAAGGCTTCGTCGGCCGGAAGCAGATCACGGTTTCGGCGGTGGTCAACTGCTGCCATGGCGGACCAGGCGAAGACGGCACATTGCAGGGGATTCTTGACCTTGCCGGCATCAGATACACCGGCCCCGGCCAAGCCGCTTCCGCGCTGGGGATGGACAAGCTCGCCTTCGGTGCGGCGATGACCGCTGCCGGTCTGCCGGCGCTGCCGCGGATCATGCTCGCCCCTGATCGGGACGCTCCCGGGTTTACCGAGCCGTACATCGTTAAGCCCCGCTTTGGCGGCTCCTCGATAGGGATTGAGGTGGTGGAAGACTGGGGAACGGCCCAGGCTCTGGGACGGCACTCCCCGTTCCTGGCCAGCGGCGCCGTCGTGGAACCTTTCTTCGCCGAAAGCCGCGATCTGCAGGTGGCGATTAGGACCTGGCCCGCCTTCGAGACCTCGGCCATCGAGGCCCCCACCAGGGCGGACGGTGGCATCTACTCGTACGGTCAGAAGTACCTCGCCTGGGGTGGTGAGGTCTCAGGGGGGAGGGAATTACCGGCACGTCTGCCATCTGAGTTGGAGGAGCGAGTCCGCGACCTCGCTGGTCGGGTATCTCGTGCCGCCGGGCTGCGAGGGGTATGTCGGATTGACTTCCTTGAAAAGGATGGGGAGGTTTGGGTCAACGAGGTCAACACGATCCCCGGATCGATGGCCGCCTACCTTTGGATCGACCCGCCCGTTTCGCGACCGGCGCTCTTCGGGGCCATGCTCGACGAGGCACTGTCCACCGCTACCCGCCGGTTCTCAGTGGCAGGAGCGGATGGGAGCGCCCTCCGCAACGCCGGAGCGATCAGCCAAAAGCTCGGCTGACGCTGTCAAAACAGCGAACCCAGGGCTCCAGTCAACGATCTCATTAGGTGGAACCCGGGGTTCGGGGTTTTGTCGTGGGTGAGCAGGAGTTTACAGGTGCACTACCGGGCAGGTGAGGGTGCGGGTGATCCCCTCAATCGATTGGATTCGGGCAACTACCAGCTTGCCGAGGGCGTCGACGTCGGGCGCGGTCGCTTTGACGATTACGTCGTAGGGCCCGGTCACGTCATCGGCCGACTCGACCCCGGAAATGGTCCGAACCTGTTCGGCTACGTACGCGGCCTTGCCGACTTCTGTCTGGATGAGCACGAATGCCTGGACCACAGAACCTCCTACGGTCGATGGGGTGGTCCCTTCGGACTATACCGATTGCTGCTGGCCGGCGTCGGAACGGAGCGGAGTCGGGTTAGTAACCGTCCGAGCCGATTCGGATGGACGTGGCGTATGGCCGTCCGTCGACCTCTTCGGTGTCAAACAGGATGCGCTGGCCCTGGCGCAATGTCCGAAAGATCGAACCGGACAGAGCGCCCGGCCTGAGGTACACCTCCGAGCGATCGTCGTCGCGCACCACTACCCCCGAGCCGGTCACCGGGTCGTAAAGCTTGACCACTCCCTGCACTGGTCAGCCTTTCTGGATCTTGCCGGCTCGAATGCAGGACGTACAGACCCGGGCCTTGCGGCTGTTCGACCCGTGAGGGATGCGGACGATTTGAATGTTCGGCAGCCAGCGCCGGTTATGGCGCTTGTGGGAGAAGCTGACGGTTTTGCCGTAACCGGGCTCCTTGCCACAGACTTCACAGCGGTATGACATGAGGAGAACTCCTGGGGGAAGCCCGAAAGGGTAGTGGAGCGGGCCCCATGGCAGAAAATCGGCTTCCCCGGCCAGAACCACAATGTGACTCCCGGACCGATACCGTGCCGGATACTTGAGCAGCCTGGCCTACCTCGCAGGGATCCCCGTCGAACGGGCGAGCGGTCTGGGCGGCTCCAGCGGAGCCGCAGTTCGCAAGGGGGGGATCAGCACGATTGCCGACCTGCTGCTGCACGTGCCGAGGGTCTACCTCGATCGATCACGAATCGAACCGATTGCCGTCGCCCCGGTCGGCGAGGAGGTCACGATCCTGGGCAGGGTCCAATCCGTTTCGAGTCGGCGTCCGCGCCGGAACATTTTGCTGGTCGAGGCTCTGGTCACCGACGGCAGTGCGGTGATCCCGGTCACCTGGTTCAACCAGAGATATCGCCTGAAACACCTCAGCGAGGGGACCGAAGTTGCCTTGTCTGGCAAGCTGGAGCGCTTCAAAGGCCGCCTGCGAATGACCAACCCCTCGGTGGATGTGATCGGCTCCAAACTCGAGGGTCTGACAACCGGAAGGGTGGTGCCGATCCACCCCCAGATCGGTCCGGTCAAGCCGGGCCAGCTTCGACGGGCGATTCACAAGGCGATTCCACGGGCGCAACCAATCACGGACCCGGTTCCCTCCGAGGTGTTGAGGCGGCTCGGTCTCATTGGTCGCGAACAGGCGATAACCGACATCCACTTTCCGGCGGCACCGGAGGCCGCGGTGGCGGCGCGGCGACGGCTGGTCTTCGATGAGCTCTTTCGTCTGGAGGTCGCCCTCGCCGTGCAGAAGCGGCATCAGAACGCCCAGGCGCGGGGGATCGCCCATCAAGCGGAGGGGCCCCTCGTTTCCCGGTTCATCGCCGGGCTTCCCTACCGGCTGACCGACGCCCAACACCGGGTCATCACAGAAATCAAGGCCGATTTAGGTGCTGATTACCCAATGCATCGCCTTTTGCAGGGAGAGGTGGGCTCGGGAAAGACGGTTGTGGCGGTGGCAACTCTCCTCGTGGCGGTACAGGGAGGATCTCAGGCTGCTGTCATGGCACCGACCGAGGTGCTGGCCGGGCAACATTTTCTGGCCATCGCCCAACTGCTCGAGCAGGCCGGGTTGGCTCCGGCTCCCACCGGGGTGGGCGCCGGGCTGGGAATGGAGCCACTTTTTCCCAGGCAGCAGGACGGAGACGGCGGACTATCGGTGCGGCTTGCGCTGCTTACCTCGTCGGTGGCCCGGACCAACTTCGACCCCAGCGCCCGACGAACGGAGGTCCTCGAGGGAATTGCAGCCGGGAAGATCGACCTGGTCATCGGAACCCACTCGCTTATTCAGGAAGGTGTGGAGTTCGCTCGCCTCGCAACCGCGGTGATCGATGAACAGCATCGATTTGGCGTAGGGCAACGGGTGGTGTTGAAGGAGAAGGCCACCGAGGCCGACCCCGACCTTCTCATCATGACCGCCACCCCGATTCCGCGCACGTTGGCGATGACGCTGTATGGCGACCTCGACGTTTCCCTAATTGACGAAATGCCACCGGGTCGAAGCCCGGTTCGGACAACTTCTCTGTCCAAAAATGAAGAGGACCGGGCCTGGGATTTGATCAGGAAGGAAGTGGCAAACGGTCGCCAGGCATTTGTTGTTTGTCCATTGGTCGAGGACAGTCCCAAGATTGAGCTCGCCTCGGCCACTGCCGAATACGAGCGACTCCTGCGAGTGTTTCCCGACCTGGCCGTAGGGTTGATTCATGGCCAGCTTCCTTCGGTCGAGAAGGAAGCCGTCATGGCGGCCGTCCGATCGGGGGAGATCGACGTTCTCGTCTCGACCACGGTTATCGAGGTGGGAATCGACATCCCCAACGCCACCGTCATGGTGATAGAAGACGCCGATCGATTCGGTCTCTCCCAGCTGCATCAGCTGCGGGGCAGGGTGGGACGTGCCGCGCACCGGGGCTTCTGTGTCTTGATCTCGGACCCGACTACCGAAGAAGGGAAGGAACGGCTGGCAGCCATGGTGGAAACAACCGATGGATTCCGGTTAGCGGAGACAGACCTCCGCCTCCGCGGCCAGGGGACGGTTTTTGGCGCTCGCCAGTCGGGAATGGTCGACTTGAAACTGGCCGACATCCTGCGCGACGTGGCCGATCTAATCGCCGCCCGGCGGGAAGCCTTCTCTCTGGTAGACCGGGACCCCACCCTGGCGGAGCATCCGGACTTGCGAGAGGAGATCTCGGTGTTCCTGGGTGAGCGGGTGGAGTGGCTGTTCCGGTCATGATCTCGACGTGCAAATCTTCGGCATCGAGGGTGATTGATCGCTAGAACACAGCCGATATGGGTGGTTGCAGGAGCTGCAGCCTTGATGCTGGTCGGGTCAACAGCTCTCGGCCAGGAGGCGCCACCGATAGGTGATGACAGGTCATCGCCCTCAATGGTGTCCGACGAGGAGGGGAAGCGACGTCCTGGTCAACACCGCCGACGAGGTCGTCACGTTTCCTGAGTTCGTGGTCGACTCGAACGGCGACTTCCATGCCTTCTGGTGGGACTTTTCCGAGGGTCGAGGCTGGATGTGGTCCCGCTCGACCGACCAAGGTCGAACCTGGGAGCCTCAGCGGAGCCTGACGACCGCTCTTCCCCAAGGCGGGGGAACGCTCGTGGCGACCGCCAAAAGCGGCGTGGTCGTTTCGGTCCTGTTGGAGGCCTTCGGGGTCAGTCATCTTCGGTGGACCTCCGGTTCAGATTGGTCAGAGCCAGAAACGCTCCGCTTTGAGCAAGGGGCGACGGAGGGGTCGCTGGCGGTGGGAAGAGCTGGTTTGCTGACCGTGGCGGCCGCCACCGGGGAGGGGGTTTTCATGTTCTCTTATACGCCGGGTGGCCCATGGCGAGCCGAGGGGGTGCTTTCCGGCACCGAGGGCCGTACGATCGACGCAGTCCTCGCCGCCGGCGGTGATACCGGTCGATCAACGATTCTCTGGCATGAATCCGGTGTCGTTGGCTTCAACGTGGGGAGCGCCGGGGGGCTGAGCCTGGCATCGTCGGTCCCGACCCTCGCCGAGGTCAATCTGGATCCGATTGTTGTAGCGACGAGTGTGGCGATATCTGCCGGCTTGCTGTTCCTCATTCCCTTTCCGGCGGACATCTTCAACAACACCCTCGCCGAGCACCACGACGAGATTGTCGGCTGGTGGCGAAAACGGCGCAGGCCGCGGTCCCGGTTCTGGCAGTCGCCGCTCGGACTGCTGGCCTTCCTGGCGGTCACAGCCCTAATGGCGGCCTTCCTTGACCCCGGGTTTGGGATCAATGCCGCCTCGGCGGCCACGTTGGTCGGGTTGATGGGCGGGCTCACCGTCACCGTCTTCGGCTTCGCCCTGCCTGTGC
The DNA here is from genome assembly GCA_052390035.1 of Actinomycetota bacterium. Taxonomy (GTDB): domain Bacteria; phylum Actinomycetota; class Acidimicrobiia; order Spongiisociales; family ZC4RG35; genus JBQTHI01. The sequence continues at coordinate 89,345 of JBQTHI010000044.1, forward strand.
TGTTTATGCGCAGGGCCAAGGCGGGCGAATGGGGAAACTTCCGGGTGCTTCCCCCAGCACTAGCGGCCGCCGCCGGGTGCGTGATCATCTCCCGCGCCATCCAGTTCCTTCCCGGATACCTCTACGGGGTCGTCCTCGGGCTGACCTTTTCCCGGGAGGTGCCCGAGCGGGACCAGGCCCGGGAAACGGCCGCGGCCTCGGTGGTCGTGCTCGGCCTGGCTCTGGTGGCCTGGGGGGCGCTCGGATCGGTCAGATCCCGAGCCGGGTTTGGATCCAGAGCTCTCGAAACCACCCTGGCGGCAGTGTTGGTGTCCGGCCTCGAAGGTCTGGCTATCGGCCTACTGCCACTGCGGGGGATGCCCGGAAAGACTCTGTTCGAGACCAACAGGCGATGGTGGGTGGGGATCTGGGGCGTATCGGTGCTTCTCTTCTTCCACGTGTTGGTCAACCCGCAAAGTGGTTATCTGATCGACACGGCGCTTGTGCCGGTAGCCACCACCATCGGCATGTTGGTGCTTTTCGGACTCATCTCATTTGGGCTCTGGGGGTATTTTGCGATCCGTGATCGCACAAAGGAATAGCTTCGGGCCATGCAGGTCAGCCGTCGCCGGTTCCTTCAACTGCTCGGTTACGGAAGCGCCGTCTTTTGGTCCGCTTGTACCCGGCAGCAACCAACAACCACCACGCGCCCGGCAGGTGCTGGTGGCGCAACTACTGTCGTCGAGCAGTCGACCACCTCCCTTCCCCCCATTGGCAGCGACCTCCCGTTCGCCGTGTGGGAGGAGATTCTGGCGGCCGTCCGGACCAGCCCTGATCATCTGACGGCCCGCGCCGACCGATTGGTCACGGAGGGCGATGCCCAGGCGCTCTTCGAGTTCGTTCGCGACGAGATCATCACCTACCCGGCTCGAGCCGCTTCTTTGGGGGGGTCCGACTCCGAGCTGCGCTGGGGGGTGAAAGGCACCCTGCGAGGCGGGGCGGGAACTCCCCGGGAGAAGGTCGACCTGCTCGCCGACCTCTTGACCCGGGCAGGCTTCGAAGCCGAAGTCTGGGGAGGTCCGCCCGTTCAAGGTTTCGACCCCCGAGAGATGTTCTCGGTGCGTCCTGTCAGAGAATTTGCGCCCCAGGTCGAAGGTGGGCTGATCGAACGCTGGCACACGGCTCTCGGGATCGGCAATGTCGCTCAGAGAACAAGGGTCGATTCGGGCGAGGCAGACAGCCTGGCAATCGCCACCGAAATCCTGACGTGGCTCCCGCCTGACATCGAGTCGCCCCTTTTTGACTGGAGCCCGCCCGCGGCGATTCCGTTTGTCAGGTTGGTCGTCAATGGCCAGGAGTCTTTCGCCAACCCCACCTTTCCATCGGCGCGATACGGCGAGTCGTACACCGAACGGGGATCACGATCAGCCGCCGGTGTCGGGATCAAGACGGTGGAGGTGGCCCTGTTGGTGGCCGTGACCACTGATCCGTCGGTCCGGAATGTGGTGGCGTTGCGCCAATGGAAGGTCGACGATCTGATCGGCCGGCGGGTTACTGCTCGATTTCTTCCGGCTGGTGACCCGGTCGCCGGACTGTTGTTGCCGGCCGAGAGCGTCGGGTCCTACACGCCGGTCATCAGCCTCGATGCCGTCGACCTGTCAATCGACGAGCTGGCTGACCAATCGGTGGTCGGAACCACGGTCACCCTGGGGGGCGACCTGCTGGTCATCGATGTGGACGGCAACTTGGCCGTCAACGGCGAGCCGTTTGGCGCCGATCCGGAGGCTTCCGAGGTGGCGAACCTGCAAGCCACCGTGAACGTGCTCGGCTTTCCGACCGTGCGGCTTTCGGCGGTGGCGAGCGACGCCGGCGGCCAGGCGATTTATGGCGTACCGGCCTCGGCGTTCCGGATCGAAGAGGAAGGGGTTGCCGTTCCCTTCCAGCTTCGTCAAACTCGTCCGCCGCGCCCCAGAGTCCTCTTGCTGCTCGACACGTCGGCCAGCCTTCCAGCTGAGTTTCTCGGTGTCGAAGCCGGCCGGCTGGCGGGAGCAGTGGCGGTCGACGTCCTCACCTCTTTTCCTGACGCCGAGTTCCGGACGGCGGTGGTTCTCGCCGGGCGGGCGGTGGCTTCTCCGCGATGGACGTCTGATCCTGCGGAGGTGGAGGCTGATGCCGCCCGGGGCAGCGGTCATGCGTCCGAGATCTGGTCGGCCGCCGCCGATACTCGATTTGCCGCCGCCAACGTGGTGGTGCTGATAACCGACGGGCAGAGCACCGACACCCCCGAGCAGGTGGCGGCCGCCCGGCCTTATATCGCAACCGGGCCGCCGATCATCTGCCTCGGGGTCGGCGAGGCGGACATGTCAACGTTGAACTCGATCGCCGAACTGTCGGCGGGTGCGGCGTTCGGAGTAGCGGCCCAGGCGGAAGCGGTGGCGGCCATCGGTTCGTTCCTCGAGGTTCGTCAGCAGACGCCGCTCGCCTTCGAGTACCACGCCCCCGAGGCCGGTCCATCGACCAGGACTGTCCGGTTGTCGGCGGCGGGAGCCGAGGTCGAGCAAACCTATTCGGTACCCCCTCCGGTGGAGCGGGTGCCTCCAGCCGCCCTGGCCGGGATCTATCTCCGGGTCAGGCTCGTAGGGGTAGGTGAGGTGCTCCGCACGATCGCCGGAATTCCTCATGAGGAGGCTGCCAAGCTGAGCGAAGTCACCTCCGAAATGCGGGACGAGGTGAGAAGTGCCGTGCTTGGGGTGGCGACGTTAACGGTGGAGGGAGCGGCACCGACCCTTTCGGCCTGGCTCGACGACATGCTCACCGCCAAGCTCACCCTCCGCCCATTGGTGGCGGCGATGACCAGCGGTGATGCCCTGGCGATGCTCGAAGCCCTGTCTTCAGGCCGCAATGTTCCAACCCGCTCCTTGATCGTCCATCCGGCCCTCACCCAGGGCGAGGAGCTGACCTTTGAGACGGGTCCCCGCTTCGTGCTTCTTACCTCGCGTCCCGTGATCGGCGCCGGAGCCCTCCGCAAAGTTGATGTCCTCCCCCTCACCACATTTGCCACGGTCGCCGACGACCGGACACTCGCTTTTCGACGAACGGTGGAAAGGACCGCCCGCCTGGCGGCGGTCGAAGCCGCCCTTTACAGCGACAGCACCGAGGGCCGTCTCTCGGGGCGATCGCTCACTTACCTGCCGCCCCTGGGCGGTCTGTCGCTGCAGGGGCCACTGGCGGGCCACGCCCGGATCGTGAACGGCTACCCGGACCGCCATCGACTTCACCCCGAGGAGCCATCTGACTTCGCCTTCTGGACCGTTGATGAAAACGGGACGGTGCTCGGGGTGCTGCCCGATGGCTCGGGCGGGGGTGCCAGCCTCGAGGAGATAGCCGCCGAATGCAAAGAAACCGGTCGCAAAGCGGCCGTCCTCCAGTTGGGCGAGTTCGCCGAAGGTCTGCCGTATGCGGCGGTCGTGTCGTTGCAGAAGGCGATCTCCACCCAGATCCTCCGATATGCGGCGGTGGTGACCACCATCGAGAATCCACAGGTTCCCGAGGAGTGCGGCGGGTTGGGCGACCTGGGTTGCGACCTCGTCAAGGACACCCTCTCCGAGGTGTCGGATGCCTACAAGATCATCGACACCTTCGACGATATCGCCGAGGCAGCCGGCGCCGGGGGAATCGTGCCTTGTCCCTAGCCCTGTACCGCTGCGTGATCAGATGAATAGCTGCACGTCGGCGGTGGAGGCGTAGTCCAGGAAGGCCGCGGCGCCGGCGATCAGGCAACCGTCCAGAAGGTCGTTCTGCTCGACCCCCATGACACCCATCGTGGTCGAGCAGGCAAAGAACTTCACACCGGAGTCCCTCGCCATCTCGATGAACTCGCTGATCGGCGGCATCCTGGCGTCGCGCATCCACTTCCTCATGACCGCGGTGGCGGCGGCGGTGGCGCCGGGGATTGCCCCCAGCAGGTTGGGGAGTTGCACCGGTCCGGAGGGGTTGGCCAGCGACGCCACCTTCAGCTTCCGGAAGCGCTTTTTGTGAACTACGTCGAGCCCGTAGAAGGTGAAATAGATCCCAGCCTCCCAGCCGAGGCTGGTAGCGGTGGTAGCGAGGATCAGGGGTGGATACGCCTGGTCGAGCGTCCCCTTGGACGCCACCAGGGCGATGCGCCTGGGGCGTGAGGCCGGCCGATCGGCGACTGGCTCGGCGTCCGAGGCTACGTTTTGATCGATGAGCAATGTCATCTTGTTACACCTTTCTTGATCCAGAAGAGTTGAGTAGCCCCCAGGTTTTCCAGCCCGAGCAGCTCATCGCCCCTCTGGCGGGCGAGGGCGGGGACGTCTTCCAGTGAACCGGGGTCGGTGGTGATCAAGTGCAATACCCCGCCTGGGTTCAGCCGGTTGAGTACCACCCCCGCTTTGTAAACCGGGAGCGGGCAAAGCAAGCCGGAAGTGTCGAGGGTCTCGTCGGCCTCGAAAGTGGTCGGTATGGTCGTGTCAGCCATAGGTGTTCCTTTCATGTCTGGGGCAGTCCTTCGTCGCCGAGATACTCCGCAAAGAAGCTGGCGTACTTGAAACCGGAGTCAGGAGAGATGCCGACAATGAGGCCGGCGGCTGCCTGCGCCGCCCCAGCGACAATGGCTCCGGTCGACGGCCCGACGATCAGCCCCTCCTCGCGGAAGAGCCGTTTGGTGGTGTAGTAGGCAAGGTCATCGTCGACCTGGACGACCTCGTCGATCACCGAGCGGTCGAGGATCTCGGGCTCCGACGACTCGGCGAATGCCCTGAGCCCGGGCAACCGATGACCCGCCTGCGGCTCCACGGCGACGACCCGTACTTCGGGGTTCTGCCTCTTGAGGAAGCGCCCCACCCCGGTCAAGGTCCCGCAGGTCCCAAAGCCGGCCACAAAGGTGTCGACCCGGCCTTCGGTTTGTCGCCAGATCTCCGGCCCGGTGGTTTCGTAGTGGGCCCTGACGTTGTCGGGGTTGGAATATTGGTCGGGCCAGGCGTACCGGACTCCCCCTGCCGACGCGGCGATCGACCTGGCCAGGGCGATGGCGCCATCCTTCGGGCTGTCGACGGGGCAAAGGTCGTCGGGGGTCGGCCAGACCTCGGCGCCGAGCATCCGCAACAGGACCTTCTTTTCCTCGGGCACACCTTCCGGAATGGCGATGATGATCGGAATGCCCTCGGTCGCGGCCAGAGCGGCGAGAGCGATCGCCGTGTTGCCTGATGAGGCCTCGACCAGCGACCGATCCTCCAGTTGACCCCGGGCCCTCAAACCTTCCAGCAGGTAGGCGGCGGTCCGATCCTTGATCGATCCAAAGGGGTTGAGCCATTCCAGCTTCAAGTAAAACTGGGCGCTCGGGACTACTCGCTGTAATCGAACAAGCGGCGTGGGTTGATCGACGTCGGGGAGCAGCTGGCGCAGATCGTCGTAACGTCGAAGCTCCCGGTTGGTGACAAGCTCTTGGGTGGCAAAGGTGGTCATTGTGCTCCTGGTAACCGCTTCCTCGGTCAAAAGAAAGACCCGCACTCGTTTGGGTGCGGGTCGGGGATGAAAGCTGTTGTCTGTTCGTCGATTTAACAGATCACCCGGACATGCCGCACCGGTGCGCAACAACACACGCAACAGCAGAACCCGGTTACGGACATGCCCATCGGGCAGAAGCGTACCACGCCGCGGAACGATGTCCGAGACGAACCCAGGGCTCCATCCCACGAAGTCGTTGACTGGAGCCCTGGGTTCGGGTTGTTCGGATTGCCGAACAACCCTTGTCAGGCTAGCCTGAGAGCCTTCCCGCGGCGAAGGAGATGAGTGGATCTCGGTTACCTGACAACTGGGCTGTTGACAGGCCTGCGTGAGGGTGTGGAGGCGGCGCTGATCGTCGGGATCATCCTCGCCTATCTGGCCAAGACCGGCAACCGGCGCCATTTCGGCAAGATCTGGCTCGGCACCGCGGCCGCGGTGAGCATCAGCGTCGCCGTGGGCTGGATCCTCTTCGTCTCGATAGGCGGGTTCGAGGAGCCAGCCGAGCAGATCTTCGAAGGCATCGCGATGATGTTCGCCGCCGGGGTAGTCACCTGGATGCTCTTTTGGATGAAAAGGGTGTCCGCCAACATCAAGGGCGAGTTGCAGGCGGGGGTTGATCGCGCCCTGGCCGGAGGCACACTTTTCGGACTGGCCATCCTGGCTTTCACCGCCGTTATCCGCGAGGGCATTGAAACGGCCCTCTTTCTGATGGGCCAGGCCCAAGCGGCTGGTTCCGAGGCGCTCAGCACACTGGTGGGGGCGGCACTTGGCCTCGCACTGGCCCTTGTCATCGGTTACATGATTTATCAGGGGGCATCTGCCCTCAACCTGAAGAGCTTCTTTCGCTGGACCGGAGTCGCCCTTATCTTCATTGCCGCAGGTCTCCTCTCCCACGGCGTTCATGAATTGGTCGAAGCCGGCTGGATCACGATGGGGACAGCGACCGCCTTTGACATCAGCAGCGTCCTTCCGCACTCGCCCGACCCCGACAGTGGGGCGATGGGCGTGGTGGGATCGATCCTTCGGGCTCTGGTCGGTTACACCAGCACCCCCGAGTGGATCACATTGAGCGCCTGGATAACGTACGTCGTCCTGGTGCTGGCGCTCTACCTGAGGCCGGGCCGTCGGTCTACGAAAGCACCTGCCACCGAAGAGCCGAAACCGGTCGCGGTCTGACGAGCAAAGGGGTCCCCCGACCCTGTTTGAATCGGTTCGATGCGGGTGATCGCAGGTAGCGCCAAAGGACGTCGCCTCCTGGCACCGCCCACCAACAACACCCGTCCGATGACCGACCGGATGCGAGAGGCGCTGTTCTCTTCTTTGGGCGCCTCCGTGGTCGACGCAGCCGTTCTCGACCTCTATGCCGGTTCAGGAAGCATCGGCATCGAGGCGTTGTCCCGCGGCGCCCGTATGGCGGTCTTTGTCGAGAACGCCAAGCCGGCGCTCGATGCGCTCCATCACAACCTGGCGCCATTCGGAGGAGCCCGGGTCGAAGTTGCCAATCGGGATGTTGGGGCGTATCTGCGCACCGCCAACATCACGTTCGACCTCATCTTCTGCGACCCTCCCTGGGACTTATCCTCTGATTCGGTTGATCGACTCGTCGCTGGCTGCGATAGGTTGGCGGCCGCCGGCTGTCAGCTGGTGGTTCATCGGCGGGCCACTGCTCCGGACCCAGCGCCCCCCGCCGGATGGCGACATGTCACAACCCGCCGCTACGGAGACGGCAAGATATGCAAGTACCAAAAGGAGAACACCTGACCGCCGCCCTCTGTCCCGGCAGCTTCGACCCACCTACCAACGGCCATCTCGACGTCATCGAGCGCGCCATTGCCGTGTTCGATCGCGTCGTTGTCGTTGTGGTCTCGAATCCGTCGAAGGCGCCCTTCCTCGGAGTCGGAGAGCGGGTATCCCTGCTTAGGGACCTGATCGGCAACCGGGCAGAGGTCGAGGCCTTTGAGGGATTGCTGGTCGAGTTTGCCCGCGAGAAGAGGGTCGATGTGGTGGTCAAAGGCCTCCGGGTGGTTAGCGATTTTGACTACGAGCTGCAGATGGCGCAGATGAATCGAACCCTCTCCGGCGTCGAGACCTTCTTCGTTCCGACCAACCCGCAGTGGAGTTATCTCTCTTCATCCCTGGTTAGGGAAGTCGCCAAGCTGGGGGGCGAGGTCGATAGCCTGGTGCCTGACAATGTTGCTAAGGCGCTCAAGGCCAAGGTTGCAGGCATATGAGCCAAACAACTGGTGAAGACGTCGGTGCCAGGGACGGCATCGACGTCTTCGAGTTGATCGCCAATTTGATCGATGAGGTGCAGGTGGCCAAATCGGTGCCCCTCTCCGGCAATGTGATGATCGATCGCGATCATTTGGTCGGTCAGCTTCAGAAGGTCCAGGCTGGCCTGCCCGACGAGTTACGCGCCGCCCGCTGGATGGTGAGGGAGAGGGAGGCGTTTATTGCCCGCACCAACGAACGAGCCCGCGAAATCACTGAGAGGGCGCAGACGGAGTCACACCGCCTCGTGTCGGACAGCCACGTGGTGGCCGAAGCCGTCGAGGAGGCGAACATCCTGGTAAGGAGGGCCGAAGGGGAAGCCCGCAAGATGAGGCTCGAGTCAGAGGACGAGATCGACGGTCACCTTTCCCGTATCGAGACATTGCTCACCGAACTTTTGGGACGAGTCCACTACACGCGGGACGAATTTCATCGCGCTCGGCCCCGCGCTCCCGAACCGCCGATCTAACAGTGGATGCGCTTCGGTTCTCGGTGGCCGATCTGCTCGGCCACCCGGGACGCTCTCGCCAGGTCGCCGGGGAAATGCGGCTCGTCTTTCGAGTGGGGGAGTCGAACGTCGACGATCAGGCCGAGGTGTTCGCCACCCTCGACGCAGTCCCGGACGGAGTCCTGGTGAGGGGAACCGCGGCCCTCACCGCTCACCAACAGTGCTCCCGGTGCCTTCTCGAGTGGGAGGCACCGATCCAAGTCGAGTTCGTCGAGCTATACGTGGGGCGACCCGCCGAGGGCCAATTGGGCATACATGGGGACCGCACGATCGATTTAGCACCGCTCGTTCACGACGAGATCTCTTTAGCTCTCCTGCCAGATCCCCTTTGCCGACCTGAATGCCGCGGACTTTGCCCAAGCTGCGGGGCCGACTTGAATACAGATCCCTGCGCTGGCCACGGCGACGATTCAAGCTCACCATTCGCCGCGTTGAGGCAACTACTCGGACCTGAAAGCTAAGGAGCGCACCATGGCGGTGCCCAAAAAGAAGAGTTCGCGCATGCGCACCCACAGCCGGCGTTCGGCCTGGAAGGTGAGAAAGCCATCCACGTCCGTTTGTCCGCGGTGCCAGGCCACCAAACTCTCCCACCGGGCGTGCCCCAACTGTGGCACTTATCGCGGTCGTGAAGTCCTAGAGACGGAATGACCGTCATCGCCCTCGACGCCATGGGTGGCGACCTGGCTCCCGTTGAAACGGTGGCGGGGGCGATAGCAGCGAAGGCGGACGGTGTGGACGTGCTCCTGGTTGGAGAGCAGGAAGCCCTCGGTCGGGAACTGACGGCAGTCGGAGCCCGACTTCCGGTCGTACACGCCTCCGAATCGATTGCAATGGGTGCCGATCCCGCTCGAGCGCTGCGGGAACATCCCGACTCGTCGATCGCGGTAGCGGCCCGTCTGGTCCGGGAAGGAAAAGCCGGTGCCTTCGTCTCAGCAGGCTCAACCGGCGCAGTCATGGCGGCCGCCGCCATCCTCATCGGAAGGGCACCCGGTGTACTGCGACCCACCATCGCCTCCATCATCCCCACTCCCAACGGCCCGGTTTTGCTAGTGGATGCTGGAGCCAACCCTGAGGTGAAGTATGAGCTCCTTGTGCAGTTTGCGGTGATGGGTTCGGTTGCCGCCTAAGTCTTTCTCGGTATAACGCGTCCGCGAATCGGACTGCTCAACAACGGTGAAGAGGCGGGCAAGGGACGAACTCTCGAGAAAGAGGCTTATCTCTTGCTGGCGAAGAGTTCGGTCAACTTTGTGGGAAACCTGGAGGGCCGTGATCTCGGCACCGGCCATGCTGACGTGTTCATCACCGATGGATTTGTCGGCAACATCATCCTCAAGACGATTGAAGGGGTGGCGCAGATGATCGTTTCGGCGACCATCAGCGCTCTGCAGTCGCTCGAAGCTTCCACCCGCCAGGCAGTCACCGACGCCCTGGGCTCGATGTGGACCTCGCTCGACTACGAGCACACTGGAGGCGCCCATCTTCTCGGAGTTAATGGGGTAGTCGTTATCGCTCATGGCTCATCGTCTCGCCTCGCCATCGCCAACGCCTTGCGAGTTGCCCATGACGGGGCAGCCAAAGATCTGGTGGCGCGGATGGCGGCGGGTCTGGCCAATCAATGAAGGCTCTGGAGGCGGGAGCCCTCGAGACCGCCCTCGGCCACCAGTTCGACGATCGCTCCCTTCTCGAGTCGGCCCTCATCCACACCTCATATCAGTCCGAACACCCTGAGACCTTCCACAACGAACGACTCGAGTTTCTCGGCGACGCCGTCCTGGCGCTGGCGGTTACCACCTTTGTGTTTCGGGAATTCGAGGACATGCCCGAAGGAGAGATGGCCAAGGTAAGAGCGGCGGTGGTCAATCGCGAGGAACTCGGCGGTGTGGCTCGGAACATCGAGCTAGGCAGGTTTGTCTTGCTTGGCAGGGGAGAGGAATCGACCGGCGGACGGGAGAAGCCGTCAATCCTCGCCGACACCATGGAGGCGCTGATCGGGGCGGTGTACCTGGATGCGGGTTATGAAAAGGCTGCGAACATGGTCATACGACATTGGGAAGGCCGAATCAGGGAGACCGCCGCCCGACCCGGAGGCGCCGATTACAAGACCCGATTGCAGGAGGTGCTCGCCGCCACCGGTCTCAAACCCGAATACCAAGTGGTGGGGGCCGGCCCCGACCACGCCAAACAGTTCACTGCGCTTGTTTACATAAACGGCGAGTGTGTGGGGAAGGGTGTGGGACCTTCGAAACGGGAGGCCGAACAGGACGCCGCCCAGGCGGCATTGTCACATCTGGCCAGCCGGTAGGGGTTCTCAGCCTTCGACGCCGGCGGTGAAAAGCCGCTCGGCAACGAACGATCCCACTCCAATCTGGTCGCGGTCATTGACCCTGACGGTCAACGTCCCGTCGGGAGTCCTGGTGACCAATTCCACCTCTGCCCCCGGCCGAAGCCCGGAGTCGTCGAGGAAACCCATGATCTCGGAGTCGAGCTCGAGTTCCTCCGAGATCCGGTGGAGGATCGCCCGGTCCCTCCCGAGCTTGGCCATCGGAGTCAGACGGGGTTGTCGATAGCCAGCGCCGGGAATCGGGTTGCCATGCGGGCAGGTTGTGGGCCGGCCGAGCTTTCCGAGCATCGCCGCTTCTACATCGTCACTGATGGCGTGTTCCCACACCTCAGCCTCGGCATGCACCTTGACCCAGGGGAGTCCAAGCACCTCGGAGAGGAAACGTTCGGCGAGCCGGTGGCGACGGACCACAACCTCGGCCAGGTGGCGGCCATCACCACTCAGCCTGATCTCACCATCGGTGGTGACCAGACCCTGGCCTTCCATTCGTTTGATCATCTCAGAGACCGATGCCCTGCTTACCCCGAGCCACTCGGCGACCCGAGCTTGAATGACCGGTAGGCCTTCTTCGCTCAGCTCGTAGATCGCGGCCACATACTCGCGGTAGGTGGCGGTGTATTCGGCAACGTCCACTGAGATCGAGGCTAGTCGCCCCTCGCGCCTTCGATCGTTAAGGCGTTCGTAACGGAGCCGTGACGCGGTGGTGCTCTGCTGTCATCGACCGAGGAGGTTCGATGCACAATTGGGGACGAGTCGCCAAATCGGCGGCGCTGGCGAATCTGGCCGTCATGGCGGTGGCGGCTGCGCTGATTGCCGACTTGGAGGCAGTAGCCGTGGCCGTTGGTTTCGGGTTGGCCGCCCTTCTGTTCAGATGGCGCGAAAGGTTGGGGGCCACCGCGACTTTCCTCCTGTCGGCGATCGTGTTGTTCTTCATGGGCACGGCCGCGGTGAGCAATCTCAGGGCCAGGGAGCCCCTTCCTGACTTGATCGTTCCCGTCACGCTGATGGCGGTTTCTTTCGTCGGTGTGGTCGCCGGACTAGGAGCGTTGGTGAATGCCAAAGGGCGTGCCCCGGGGGCGCTCATTGCCGGAATCGCCGGCGGCTTGTGGGCCGTGGCGCTTCTCTCGGCGTTTTTGCTTGGCGGCCCGGCAGCTGCCGGTACCGGGTCGGTGGTGGTGTCCGAGAACGTGGAGTTCGATGTGACCGTGATCTCCTTGCCAGGCCCCGCAGTATCGATTCACATGGCCAACCGTGATCTTTTCTGGCACTCGTTTACGATCGACGAGCTGGGCGTGGACTTGCTGGTTCCGGTGAACGGCGAACGAACTGCCAGCTTCACAGGTTCGCCGGGAACCTACCGCTTCTACTGCCGAATCCCCGGACACGCCAGTGCGGGAATGGTCGGTACCCTGACCATCACCGGATGAGTAGTCAGAAGCGGCCCTTGTGAAGCGTCGCTGGGTCGGCGTCGCCATGGCGCTGGCGACCCTGGTGGTGATTGGCTACGGGGCGACCCTGAGTGCGCCGGTCATCTGGTTCGTCGATGTCATGGCAATCCTGGCTCTCCTGTCTCCGGCCATCGTGGGCGCATACCTGATCTGGAGGCTGCCCGCCAACCCCGTTGGCTTGCTGCTTTCGGCTTTCGCCTTCACCTTCGCCGTTGGCATCGTCGGTGAGACGGCGGCGGCGACCGGGAGTCCGCTCGCGGCTTGGGGCGCCTGGCTGGGAAGCTGGCAGTGGGCGGTCGGTATGGCGTTGATTCTGGTGTTCCTCCCACTTCTCTTCCCCGATGGAAAACTGCCTTCACCCCGTTACCGAAGGGTGCTGCCGGTTACCTGGATCGGGCTGGCCATGATCGTTAGCGGCGAAGCGTTCCGGCCCTCGGCGGAGATTCCCACCGCTGGCGTCACAATTACCGTTGACCTCCCGCTGCCGCTTCCAATACCCCCGATAGTCCTTGACGTGATGGCAGCGGTCGGGCTCGCCCTCATGCTGTCAGCCGTCGCTTCCGGGTTGGTGGGGGCGGTTTGGCGGTTCCGGCGATCTAAAGGGATCGAACGTCAGCAGATGAAAGTGTTTGCGAGCGCACTGGTCGCCGCCGTCACCGGCATGGCGCTGAACGTGATTCTGTACCAGTTAGATCTCACCAACGTGGCCAATGCTTTGTTTGCCACCCTTGTTGTGATCCTGATCTCCTCGATCGGGGTGGCGGTATTGCGATACCGCCTCTACGACCTTGATCTGGTCATTCGCCGAACCATCGCCTATGCGTTGGCCACGATGGTGCTGATCGCCGTGTACGCCGGGGCTACCTTGCTACTCGGGACACTGCTCGGCCGCCACAACCCGCTGGGGGTGGCAACTTCGACCCTCGCCGTGGCGGGATTGTTTAACCCAGTTCGCCGGTTCGTGCAGACCGCGGTGGATCGTCGTTTCGATCGGGCTCATTTCGACGCCACCAGGGTGATCGACAGCTTCTCGGCGAGGCTGCGAGGTGATGCTGACCTTGACGGGCTCACTGTCGACCTGGCCGGCGTTGTCGGTGCGACGCTGCGCCCCGCCAAGGTATCGGTCTGGCTGAGGAAATGAGACCCAACGAAGGGCGCCGCCAAGGCGCCAGAATCCCTGAAGGATGCCTGAGCTTCCCGAAGTCGAAACCATTCGCCGCCATTTAGCCCCATTAGTGGAGGGACGACGCCTGATCGACGTGGAGGTGCGTCATCCTCGAACGGCTCGGCGCATGGTCAGCCGGCGAGAGCTGGTGGCACGGCTGGCCGGTGGGACGGTCGAACACCTGGATCGACGCGGCAAGTTCCTCCTTGCCAGCCTGCGCAACGGGATGACCTGGGTCACCCATCTCGGCATGTCCGGTCATATCGAAGTGGCGAGGCTCGACGATCCCGAGCAGCCCCACACCCACTTTGTGGCGGTCACCGACCGTGGCGACCGGTTCCGTCTGGTCGATCCCCGTACCTTTGGTTTCGTGGCGGTCTTCACTCCGGACGAGCTGGCCGGCGAACTGCGCCTCGGTCGTGACGCCCTGGTCGATCTGCCGGCTGCATCCTCGCTGGTCGCCATCATGTCCGGACGGACGGCGTCGATCAAGGCACTGCTCCTCGACCAGCGGATCGTCGCCGGGCTCGGCAACATCTATAGCGATGAGATACTCCACCGGGCCCGCCTACGACCGTCCCGTGCGGCCGGATCGCTCGCCCCGGCCGAGGTGAGCAAGCTCCGTGCGGCAATCCGTCCGGTGCTGGAGGCGGGGATAGAGGCGGGTGGCACCTCCCTCGGTGATCTGGCTTATTTGCTCCCCGACGGACGTGCCGGGAGGTATCTCGACCACTTGCGGGTCTATGGGAGGGAAGGTGCGGCGTGCCGGCGTTGTGGTGGGCCGATTGAGAGGACGGTGCTGGCGGGGAGGTCGTCATACTTCTGCCCGCGCTGCCAAACATGAAGGCAGTACACGCCGTCGTGAGAGGACGGGTGCAGGCGGTTGGGTTCCGTCAGGCCGCCAAGGCCGCAGCCCGTTCCCGCCATCTGGTCGGCTGGGTGCGTAACGCCGCCGACGGAACCGTTGAGGTTTGGCTGCAGGGTGAGGCATCGGCCGTCGACCAAGTCGTCGATTGGCTCTGGCTCGGACCGGCCGGATCGCTGGTCGTCGGGGTGGAATCCGACGTGGTCGCCCTCGATGCTCAGCTTGCCGACTTCTTCATCCGGCAATAGGACGGTTAGCCGCAAGTATGCCGAACATGACTACCGCCCGCTAACCTCAAACAGTTCCGAATGACACAGGTGTAACTCCTTGTATCTGAAGAGTCTCAAGGTGGCCGGTTTCAAGTCGTTTGCCGACCGCACTCGACTCGAGTTCCGGCCGGGGGTGGCTGTCCTCGTCGGTCCCAACGGATCCGGCAAATCCAACCTGGTCGACGCCATCCACTGGGTTCTCGGCACCCAGGCTCCGACGACCCTCCGAACCGCCAAGATGGAAGATGTCATCTTTGCCGGGACCGCCACCCGGCCCTCGCTGGGACGCGCCGAGGTCACCGTCATCTTCGACAACGCCGACCGCCAGATGGCGCTCGACCTTGACGAGGTGTCGCTCACCCGACGTCTCTATCGCGACGGATCGTCCGATTACGAAATCAATGGTGTGAACTGCCGTTTGCTCGACGTTCAGGAGTTGCTCAGCGACTCGGGGGTGGGCCGCCATCAGCACATAATCGTCAACCAGGGCCAGGTGGATGCGATTCTCAACGCAGGTCCGGACGAGCATCGCGCCGTCATCGAAGAAGCGGCCGGGATCCTCAAGCACCGCCTTCGCCAGGAGCGGGCGATGCGCAGGTTGGAGCGAACCGACCAAGACCTGAGGCGGCTGAACGACGTTCTCGCCGAAGTCGAGAGGCAGATGCGCCCATTGCGGCGGCAGGCGGAAGCCGCCGAACGCCAGCAGCAAGTGGCCAGCCAAGTCCGCGCTCTCACTCTCTTCATGGGAGGCGAGGCACTTCGGGGCCTCGACCATCGCTTAGACGAGATGGCAGCCGAGGTCTCCGAATTGCGGGATCGATCGTCGGCGGCAGCCGAGGCTGCCATCATCGTGGCCGGCACTCTGCGCCAACTCACGACCAGGGCCGCCACTCTCGGCGAATTGTTGGAACGGGAGAGCGCGGCCGCCGTCCGAATGGAGACTGCCCTGGAGCGAGTGCGGCGCGTAGCCCAGGTGGCGCACGAGCGGCACCGCTCCAAGTCGGCGCTCGTGGAAGGGGTTGACGAGCGAAGGCGGGATCTGGCTTTGGAGTTGGAGTCGAGTGATGCCGAGGTGGCCCTGGCCGCCTCGGACGAAGCCGCCGCCACGGGCTTGATTGAGGAACATCAAAACCACTTTCGCATCGCCGAAGACGAAGAGCGTTCCCTGGTGGATCAGGAAAACCTCCCGGTGGAAGGAGCGTGGGCGGTCGTTCAGGGCGACCTGCTTGCGCTCAGAGCCGCCGAACAGCGCGATCGCCGGGAGATCGACTCGGTCACCCAACGTATCGCGATGGTGGCGGCCCGCCGGTTGAACGAGATCGAGGAGCGGGTGCGTCTTGACGACGAGATCCGCAATGTTGATCAAAGGGTAAGCCTCTCCCAGGCCTCGTACGATCGGGCGGGGGAGATCCGGCGCGACGAACAGAAACTCTGGGAAGGCACCGAAGCCGAGCACAACGAGAAGCGCCTGGAGGCGGTCGGTGCCCGGGCAAGACTCGAGGCGGTAAAGCTGGCTGCCGACGGCATCGACGACTCCGAGGCTCGGGAAATGGTCGGGGCGCTGCCCGGCTATCGGGGCTCTATGAGTGACCTGTTAGCCGTCCCATCGGAATGGGCGGCGGCAGTTGATGCCGCCCTCGGGGTGTGGTCGGAGGCTCTGGCTTTCAATGATCGAGCCAGCTTGGAGCAGGCGGTCGGGCGGCTCAAACATTCGGGCAGGGGCGGGTTGGCGCTGATCGGCTCCTCTCCTGGCCACCCGGGAACAGCCCGTCAGGTGGCGGCGGCCAATGGCCTAGACGCTTTGGCCGATCTCTTCAATGGCGACGCGCTGGTCGAGGACCTGTTGGGCGATGTTGTCGTGGTCGAGGGCTGGGCTGCCGGTTGGTCGCTGGTCGGACGCCATCCGACAGTGCGAGCAGTCACGCCGGAGGGGGATCTGATCACCCGCGACGGGATCGTGGTCGCTAAGCCCGACGCCACCACACCGGGCTTGGCGGAAGAGGCCGCGGCGGCCCTAGCCCGCATAGACCTTGAACTGGCCAGGCTGGCGAGCCGGTTTGCTGCCGCCCGGCGCCAATTCGAGACGAGCCGTCAACAGGAGCGTGTCGCGCTTGAGGAGCTCGAGTCGCTCGAAGCCAAGTTGGCCGGGGCGGCCGAGGCATTGGGCCGGGCGAACCGGGCTATCGCGGACCTGGACGCCGAGTTGATTCGGCTGGAGGAGCGTCAAAGTGCCCTCTCCGCCGCCATCGCCGGCCGCGCCGGCCAGATCGAACGGCTCACGGCGACGGTGGCAGCATTGGACGGCCGGGAAGCCGAACGTCAGCGCCTGGTCGAAGATTGGACCAGCCGGCGCCGCCAGCTGGCCGCCGTCCGCGAAGAGGCGAGGGCGGCGTGGCAGCACGCGGCATCGACAGCTTCAGCGGCGGCCGAGAGAAAGGCAGTGCTCGAAACCCGACGCCAGGTGATCGAACAGGAAATGTCCCGGGGCGAACTCGACTCTGGACGTGGCGAGACGTTCGAACATCTGGCTCTCATCGAGACATTGTCGAGACGCGCCATTGACGTTATGCGCCAACAGGTTGAGGCTCTCCGCGATCGGCAGGATCTGCAGAGGTCCGAGGCCAGATCAGTCGGCGAGGCGCTGGCGGCAAGCCGGGCTGAGCACGACGACCGCCAATTAACCATCGAAGGCTGCCGGGTTCGCCTCAGCGACCTCGCCATCGAGCAGACCGAAGCACGCGTCCGCCGCGAATCGGTCGTGGAGGGCTTGGCTCGCGACCTCGACGCCGGGGAAGAGGAGGCGTTGTCGGGGCCCCGGCCGGAACTCGACGGGGAGGCGCCGCTCCATGAAACCCTTCTCGCCAAGCAGGCCGAGCTCAGACGGATGGGGCCTGTCAACCCGTTGGCGGGAGCGGAGTATCGGACGCTCTCGGAGCGGCACGAGTTCATGACCGCTCAACTCACCGATCTGGAGAGTTCTCGCCTTGAACTACGCAAGGTGATGAAGGCGATGGACGAAGAGATCAAAGCACAGTTCCTGGCGGCCTTCGCCGAGATTTCGGCGGCCTATCAGGAACACTTCGGCGTGTTATTCCCGGGAGGGCGCGGTCGTATGCGTCTGACCGAACCCGACCAGCCGCTTACCTCGGGCGTCGAGATCGAGGCACAACCAATGGGAAAGAAGATCGCCAGACTCTCTCTCCTTTCCGGAGGGGAAAAGTCGCTAGCCGCCCTCGCCTTCTTGTTCGGCGTCTTCCGGGCACGACCGTCGCCGTTCTACATTCTCGACGAGGTGGAGGCCGCCCTCGACGACTCCAACTTGCGCCGGTTCCTCCGGCTGGTGGACGCCTTTGGCGGGGAGAGCCAGCTCGTTTTGGTCACCCATCAGCAGCAGACCATGGAGGCCGCCGACGTGCTGTACGGAGTGACGATGGAGCCGGGAGGGTCATCGCAGGTCATCGCCAAGGAGCTCGCCACGTCCCGAAACTAGTTTCTGCGATGGCCGGTAGCCTGAGTCGCAGTGGACACGGTTTACATCGTCGTCGGGGTCGTCCTACTTCTTGCCCTGGTCGGCTTCCTTCTGATGCGAAGCCTCCGCCCATCGGCACCAGCGGGTGAACGGCCAGCCAACACCCTCGCCACGACGGGGATCGCCGGTCGAGTAAACCGATCTCGGGAAGCCCTGGGTGAAGCGATGCGGGGGGTCTTCTCGCGAGGTTCGCTCGACCACTCCTTCTGGGAAAGTATGGAGGAGGCCCTGATCGCCGCCGACGTCGGCGTGGTGGCCGCCACCGGGATAACGGAGCGGGTGCGTCGGGCCAAACCGGCGGATGCCGATGCCGCCCGTCACTTGCTCGAAGATGAGTTGCGGGAGGTGTTCGCCGGCGCCGACCGCGACCTTCGTCTCACTGGCGACCCGGCGGTGGTACTGGTGGCGGGTGTTAACGGAGTGGGCAAAACCACCTCGATTGCCAAACTGGCCGGCCGCCTCATCGCCCGGGGTCATCGGCCCCTGCTCGCGGCGGCCGACACCTTCCGGGCGGCGGGCGATGCCCAGCTTCGCTCGTGGGCAGAACGGGTGGGAGTCCCGGTCATCGGCGGAAAGGTGGGTTCGGATCCTGCCGCGGTCGCCTTCGACGGGTTGGCCGCCGCCCGCGCCAGGGGGAGAGATGTGGTGATCGTCGACACCGCCGGACGGCTCCACTCGAAACAGAACCTGATGGCCGAGCTGGCCAAGATTCGACGGGTGCTCGAGCGGGATGGAGGTCGAGTCAGTGAGTCGCTGCTGGTACTGGACGCCACCGCAGGCCAAAATGGAATCGCCCAGGTGCGGGAGTTCGCCGCAGCCGTCGGACTGACCGGGATCGTTCTCACCAAGCTCGACGGAACTGCCAAGGGAGGAATCGTCGTAGCCGTCGAACAGGAGTTGGGCGTGCCGGTCAAGTTCGTCGGAGTCGGAGAAGGGATCGAAGATCTGATGCCGTTCGACCCGAATGATTTCGTAAGAGAATTGCTGGCCGAGGCATGAACCAGGCCGAGCTGGTTGGGGCGGCGAGGAAGGCGGCCGAGAAGGCTTACGCCCCCTACTCCCGTTTCAGGGTCGGGGCCGCCGTCTTGGCTCCAGACGGACGGATCTACACCGGAGCGAACGTTGAGAACGCTTCGTACCCTGTCACGAACTGCGCCGAAGCCATTGCGGTGGGACATGCGGTGTCGGAAGGGGTGCGCCAAATCGTGGCAGTGGCGGTGGCGTGCATCGATGCGCCGACCGTTGACGGCGCCTACCCATGCGGCCGCTGCCGGCAGATCCTCAACGAGTTCGCCACCGAGACGGTGTTCGTCACCACCAACGAGGGAGAGGTCCGTCGGCATACCCTGACCGAGCTCCTGCCGCACGGTTTTAAGTGACCCACGTCCTCTTTTTGATTCTCGACGCGTTCGACCCGAGACGCCTGTCACCGCATCTGACCCCGAACCTGTGGCGGTGGGCCAACACCGATGGGGCGGTAGCGGGAACGGGGCGGTCGGTAATGGCGTCATGCACCTATCCCAACCATGCGACCTTTGTGACCGGGGTCGGACCCGACGTGCACGGGATTCACACCAACCACGTCATCGATGGGTCGGTGAAAGGGGCCTGGGAGGTGGGGCCGGCAGTCCCGACCCTGTTCACAAGATTGAAGGAGCGAGTGGAGTCCGCCGCCGTTCTGGGCGACCATCACCTCGTCACTGTGATGGGGGCACAGGAGGCGACCGAACATTGGCCGCCGGGAGGGGAACTAGCCGGGGTCGGGCAACTCGACCTGCTCGGATATCCCGACGACAATGCGGTGTTGCCGGTGCTCCTCACCGCCCTGGAAAAGGGGGTCGAATTGGTGGTCGGCTACTTCGGATCGATCGACACCTGGTCCCACATTTACGGACCCGAATCCGAGGAAGCCACCGACGCCTATCGACGTCTTGATGCGAAGATCCAAGACATCGACCAGATCATGCGGGGGCGGTGGGAAGAGACGGTGCTGGTGGTGGTGAGCGACCACGTTCAGGACACGGTCGCCGGTCCGGGAATCGACCTGCGAGCCGAACTGGCCCACGACATCGTGGTGGTTGACGAGGGGAGCGCTGCCTTGATCGGTGGTCTCGAGGAGACGGTGATTCTCCATGCGATCGACGGGGTGGAAGGCTGGAAAGTCCTGGCCGACGGCAACGTCCTGGTCTGGTGTGAACCGCGCCGCTACTTCGGCCCGTTCGACCAGCCGGTGTTTAAGGGGATACACGGTGGGGCCCACACCAGGACCCAGCTCGCATTGGTGGGTGGGGGTCACCGGGCGCGCCACGAACTCGCCGCCACTGTCGCCGCCGGGCCCGTCCCGGCTTCCCATTGGGGACCTGCCATCGAGGGAGTTCTCAACGAAAGCCGACTGTTGGCGCCTTGAGGACTCTCGCCGTCGTATGCTCTTCGGGCAGCCAAGGGAGGCGGGAAACAGGAGACGAAATGGCTAAGACCTACATAACGGTCGTCGGTGTGATTCTCGTCGCTTCGGCTCTGCTGGGCTTTACCAGCAACCCGTTCGTCGGTGAGGCCGAGAACGCCCTGCTTGCCGCCGACGCCCTCCACAACATCGTTCACCTCATCACGGGGTTATTGGCCCTGTGGATTGGGTTCGGGATGTCGGGCGACAGATTGGCGCGGGGAGTGATCGGGTTCGGATGGCTGTATGTGGTCCTCTTCGTGGTTCTGTTGTTGAGCCCCGATCTCTTCGGGCTGCTCTCGATCGACACCAACCTGGCGGATCACGTGCTCCATGCGGCGCTGGGAGTTGTCAGCCTTCTGGTTGGCATGGCCGCCAGAAGGGCCACCGGAGCGACACCAGCAACTGCCTGATGCTCCGAACCGTCGTGTGACGGCCCCCCGCCAATGGCGGCTGGTTAGGCGCGACTCTCGAGGGCTTCGATGAGTCTGGGTAGAACCTTGTTGACGTCGCCCACCACCCCCAGATCGGCGATCATGAAGATCGGGGCCTCGGCATCTTTGTTGATGGCGATGATCGTTTGGGCGTCCTTCATGCCTACCAGATGCTGCATGGCCCCGGAGATGCCGCAGGCGATGTAGACCTCGGGTTTAACAGTTTTTCCCGTCTGGCCGACCTGTTTGGCGTACGGAACCCAGCCGGCATCGACAATCGCCCGGGTGGCGCCGGTGGCGGCGCCGAGAAGCTTGCCCAACCGCTCTACCAGTTGGTAATTTTCGGCCGAGCCGAGCCCTCTTCCCCCGGAGACGATGACGCCTGCTTCCTCCAGCTTGGGGCCTTCACGGTCTTCGGTATGGCTCCCTGTCACTTTTGCTCCCGCCCGTCCGGTGTCCGGCAGCTCGAGGTTGGTAACGGCCGGGTCGCCACCGCCGGAGGAAGTGGCGGGGAACGATTTCGGTCGGATGAGCACGATGGCGGGGCCGTCACCGGTGATGGTGGCTTGGGCGATTTGCGACCCACCGAATATCTCATGGGTCGTAATCACCGTTTCGCCGGTCACCTGAATGTCGATTCCGTTGGCGATGACGGTCTTGCCGATCCGAGCTGCCAGGCGTCCGGCCACGTCTCGATCGTCGTAAGCCTGACCAAAGAGGATGAGGTCAGGGGCGTCGGTGATTCGATCGGCGATCGCCCGGGCGACGGGTGCCCCTAGGAGGTTGTCGCCCGGATCGATCTGCCAGACCGCTGTGGCGCCGTATTGCCCCAGGGTCGCGTACGAGACCTCCGAACCGGCTCCCGCGTACACCACGGTGGGAGTGCCCAGTTCTCGTGCCTTGCTCAGCAGCTCGAGGCCGAGGGCGGATGGCGCGCCGTCGGTCTCGCGCACGAACACCCAGACGTTCCCCATCAAATCACCTTCCGCTGGGCCAGGAGGTCAATGATTCGCAGGTGCGCTTGGCCATCGTCCTCGATTTTCTCTCCTCCTGCCCGAGCAGGCGCCTCGGAGATGGCGGTGACCTTCTGGCCGATCTCTCTTGCTACGCCCAGCTCGCCGACCGTTAGACGTTCGACCGTCTTCTTCTTGGCATCCATGATTCCCTTGAAGGTCGGATATCTGGGTTCGACCACTCCGGCAGTCACCGATACCACCGCCGGCAGGTTCGCTTCGACCACCTCGTACCCCCCGGCAGTCTGGCGGTGGATCGTCACCCGATCGCCGCTCGCTTCCACATGAGTGGCGTAGGTCAGGGCCGGAACATCGAGCAGTTCGGCCACCATCTGCGGAACTACCCCGGTGTAGCCGTCGGTCGACTCGGTCCCGGAGATGACTAGGTCGAAGCCCTCCCGAGCGATGGCCGCCGCCAGGATCCGCGCCGTGAGCAGGGCATCCGAACCTCGCAAAGAAGGATCGTCTACCACCACCGCCTTTTCGGCGCCCATGGCCAGGGCCTGGCGGATCCCTTGCATGCTTCCCGCGGGACCCATCGACACCAGGGTCACCGAACCACCGCTGGCCTGGGCAAGCTGGAGACCCATTTCGACCCCGTACCGATCGGTGTCGTCAAGCACTTGTTCAGAAGGACGTACGAGCCAGTGACTATCTGGTTCGAGTCGGTATTCGGTGGCAGGGTCGGGGATCTGTTTGGCGCAGACAACAACGCGCATCTGGGAATGGGGCTCCTGGTCGGGTCAGTCCCGATCGTACGCGGATGGCCGGAACCCGACAATCCGACAATCGGCGGGCTGGGCCGTCCACCTTGGTCAACGCCATAGCCGACATCGGTCTGAGATGGGTCCGGTATAGCCTGCTTCGAGGGATGACTTCGACCTACACCCCGGCCGAGGGCAAGGCGCGCGACGAGATCGATCAGAAACTGGTCGCCGCTGGCTGGGCCGTCCAGACTCGACCCGGGCTCAATCTCTACGAAGGGCGCGGACAGGCCGTACGTGAGTTCACCCTCAAACCCGGGCACGGTCGCGTGGATTACCTGCTCTTCGTCGATCAGCAACCGATCGGCACCATCGAGGCCAAGCCCGATGGAACGACTCTCGTTGAAGTCGAGTTTCAGTCGATGCTCTATGCGACGGGACTTCCCGATGGATTCACGAGCCAGTTCGAGCGATTGCCGTTTGCTTTCGAATCAACTGGAAAAGAGACCAGGTTTACAAATGGGCTCGACCCCGAGCCCCGCTCCCGTCGGATCTTCTCGTTTCCGCGGCCGGAGACCCTGAAAGGCTGGGCCATTCTCCCGCCCCAATCGACGCTCGGTCACCTTCGGCAGTTGCCTCCGCTGATCACCGACAACCTGTGGCGCAACCAGGAAACCGCCATCAGAAATCTGGAGAACTCATTGGCGGAAGGTCGTCGCCGAGCCCTGATCCAGATGGCGACCGGCTCGGGCAAGACCTTTACCGCCGCCAATATCTCCTACCGGTTGATCAAACACGCCCGCTTCAGCCGGATCCTCTTTCTCGTCGACCGGGCCAACCTCGGCCGCCAGACCAAGGCGGAGTTCGACAACTTCTCTACCCCCGACGACGGCCGCAAGTTCTCCGAGCTCTACAACGTCCAGCACCTGACCCACAACAAGGCCGATCATGTCTCGCGGGTGACCATCTCCACCATCCAGCGGATCTACTCGATTCTGCGGGGCGAAGCCGAGATGGACCCCGTCCTCGACGAGATGACCGGAATGGAAGTCGAGCCTTCCCGCCCAGTCGAGGTGTCATACAACCCCAACCTTCCCCCCGAGTTCTTCGATCTGGTCATCGTCGACGAGTGCCACCGCTCGATCTATGGCGTGTGGCGCCAGGTCCTCGAGTACTTCGACGCCACCATCATTGGACTCACTGCCACGCCGTCGAAGCAGACGTTTGGCTTCTTCGACGGCAACCTGGTGATGGAGTACGGGCGGGAACAGGCAGTGGCCGACGGAGTCAACGTCGACTTCGACGTCTTCCGAATTCGCACCGAGATCACCGAGAAGGGCTCGGTAATCGACGCCGGGCTTGTGACCGGGTTCCGTGACCGGGAGACCCGGGAGGTGCGATGGCGCAAGCTCGACGAGGACGTCGCCTATCAGGCCTCCGACCTCGACCGCAAGGTGGTATCGGAGGATCAGATCAGGACGGTGATCCGGGCGTTCCGCGATCGGATCTTCAGCGAGATCTTCCCCGGGCGAACCCAGGTGCCAAAGACCTTGATCTTCGCCAAGGACGACTCCCACGCCGACGACATCGTCCAAATCGTCCGGGAGGAGTTCGGCAAGGGCAACGAATTTGCGGTCAAGATCACCTACCGGACCGACGGGAAGCCCGAGGAGATGCTGTCGAGCTTTCGCAACAGCTACGACCCCCGGATCGTGGTCACGGTCGACATGATCGCCACCGGCACCGACGTGAAGCCGATCGAGATCGTGTTCTTCCTGCGATCGGTTAAGTCGCGGATCTACTTCGAGCAGATGATCGGGCGCGGCTCTCGGGTCATCGACGAGACCGACCTCGACTCAGTGACACCTGACGCCGGCCGCAAGACCCACTTCGTCATCGTCGATGCCGTCGGGGTGACCGAGACCGAGTTGATGGACTCCCGCCCGCGCGAGCGGGCGCCGCCCACTCCGTTGCGAAAGCTGTTCCAGAACGTGGCGGCCGGCATCGCCTCGGTGGAGGACGTCTCCTCCCTGGCGAGCCGGCTTGCCAGGCTCAACCGCCTAGTCACCCAGGGCGACCGCGCCCGGCTGGAGGAGGCGTTAGGGGAGAGTCTCGGCTCGTTAACCACGGCGCTGGTCGACGCGACCGATCCCGACCGGCACCTGGCCCGCGCAGACACTCTGGCCGGAGGCGAGCCCGACGAGAAGCAAATCGAGCAGGCTCGCCGCGAGATCCTCCGAGAGGCCGTGAAGCCGATCGCCTCGAATCCCGCTTTTCGCGACCTCTGGCAGGATCTGAAACGCTCTTACGAGCAGACCATGGACGAGACCTCGCAAGACCGGCTGATCCACGCCGGCGCGGTTACCGGTGC
>JBQTHI010000045.1:0-2848 GCA_052390035.1 Actinomycetota bacterium
GCCAGGTGAGGAGGGATCGCCGCACGCTGGCGTTGATGATCGTGATGCCGGTGGTGCTGCTGGTGGTCTTTGGGTACGCCGCCAGCTTCGACGTCTCCAATATCCCGGTCGTCGTCTACGGTCCCGACGCCGACGCCGGCGCCGATCGGCTCCCGGCGGTCTTCACCGTGGAAGAGGTCGATAGCGACGCCGGTGACGATCAAGGGGTTGAGCGGCTGCGCAGCGGCGAGTCGGTGGTGGCGATCATCGCCGAGCCGACCGCACCCCGGGCCCTGATCGACGGTTCCCAGCTGTTCTCGGCGAGGGCCGCCCTTCAGGTTCTCACCGAGATCCAGCGCCAGCTCCCCAACCTGGAGGTCGAGGTGCTGTTCAATCCGGAGCTCGACACCTCGGCCGTGCTGGTTCCTGGCCTCGGCGGGCTCATCCTGCTTTTTATCGGCACGGTCATCACCAGCCTCGGCGTGGTGCGGGAACGCCAGGCCGGCACCCTCGAACAGCTGGCGGTTATGCCTCTGCGCCCCACCGACGTTTTTGTGGGCAAGGTCGCCCCATATTTCCTGGTCGCCTCGCTCGACCTGATCCTGGTGTTGGGCGTGGGCACCGCCCTATTCGGGGTTCCGTTCAACGGCAATCCGCTGATCCTGGCGCTCGGTTCGGTCCTGTTCCTCTTCGTCACGTTGGGCCTGGGCGTACTTATCTCCGGCGTGTCCCAGAACCAGGGGCAGGCCATCCAGCTGGCCCTGATGGCTCTGCTTCCGCAGGTGCTGCTCTCGGGCATCATCTTCCCCCTCGAATCGATGGCGCCGGGAGTGCGCTGGATCGGTTATCTGCTTCCCCTCACATACTTCAACCGCATCGCCCGCGGGGTGATGGTGCGCGGCGCCCCTATCGAGTCCCTGCTCGGGTCGCTCGCCCTGCTTGCCCTCCTGGGATCGGTTGTCTTTGGTCTGGCCGTGGTCCGCTTTCGCCGCGACCTGGCGGGAGCCAAGACGGGCGGTAGGCACCACGCAGTGGCGGCCTCATGAAAGCCTTCGGTATGGATGAGGTGACGGTCGCCTTCGGGGATCGACTGGGACTCGACCATGTGTCACTCGAAGTGGGACGGGGAGAGGTCGTAGTTGTGATCGGAGGTGACGGCGCCGGCAAAACCACCCTGTGCCGGGTGATGACCGGGCTGGTCGGCGTTGCCTCCGGCACGGTGAGACGACCCTTCGACGGTGGCGTCGGTCAACTGCCGGCCACCTCGGGGGTGTGGCCTGATTTGACCGTAACCGAGAATCTGGCGTTTGTCGCCACGGTCCATCGAATCGACCCCGAAGGGTCGCGGCGCCGGATCGAGACGCTGCTCGACCGCACCGGGCTGGCGGTGGCCCGCCATCGCCTGGGTGGCCAGCTATCGGGCGGGATGCGTCAGAAGCTGGGGGTGGCGATGGCGCTGCTGGCCGAGCCCGTAATGCTGGTTCTGGACGAGCCGACCACCGGCGTCGATCCGGTAAGCAGGCTCGAGCTCTGGCGACTCATCTCCGAGGCGGCAGCCGCAGACGCGGCGATCGTCCTGACCACTACCTATCTGGATGAGGCGGAACGGGCCTCGTCGGTTCTGGCCCTCGAGGAGGGCCGAACCCTTGCCAGGGGAACTCCCGACGATGTGCGGCAGTTGCTGGCGGGTGGCTACTACACCGCCCCCTACCAACTCGACCTGCCCTACCGCTGGCGACGTGGCGCGTCGTGGCGGGCGTGGGTGCCGGATGGCTCGCCGGCGCCCCCGGGGGCTCATCCCGTCGAGCCCGATCTGGCGGACGTCCTCACCGCGTCTGCCCTGATCAGGGAAGCGGGGGAGCGGTCGTGAGCGCGGTGGCCTTCGCCGATCAGGTCGTGAAACGGTTTGGCGAGGTCGCCGCGGTCGACAACATGACCCTCGAAGTGCGGCGGGGGGAAGTTGTCGGACTGCTCGGAGCCAATGGCGCAGGAAAGACCACGTTTATCCGGGTGCTCCTCGGCTTGCTCCGACCGACGTCGGGCGAGGTGCGGCTGTTTGGCAGTCCCCCCTCGCGCAGCGTCCTCCGTCGCGTCGGCTATGTACCGCAGAGCCTGGGCCTGTACACCGACCTGACCATCTCCCAGAATCTCGCCTTCCGCGCCGGCCTGTACAGGGTCGCGCCCCTGCCCCTTCCCGCCAAGCTCAACGAACTGGCCAATGTGCCGGTGGGCCGGCTGCCGCTTGGCATTCAGCGCCAAGCGGCGTTCGCGGCCGCTCTGGCCCATGGACCCGACCTCCTGGTCCTCGACGAGCCGTCGTCGGGCGTTGGGCCGCTGGGCCGCGCTCGACTGTGGGAGACCATCCGCAGCACCGCCGAAGACGGCGCAGGGGTGCTTGTCACCACTCACCACCTCGAGGAGGCGGAGCAATGTGACCGCTTGGTGATGATGGCGGGAGGACGCCAGGTGGCCGCCGGGACCATCGACGAAGTGATCGGCGATCGATCGGCCGTGGAGATCTCCACCACCGAATGGCAGAGAGGCTTTGTCGCCCTGGAAAAGGCAGGGTGGCCGGTTCGTCTCTCAGGGAGGCGACTGCGAGTCGCCGGTGTCGCTTCAGGGCACATCAAAAAGGTGCTGGCCGTGGCCGGGATCGACGCCTTCGTCGAGGAGCGCCCGAGCACGCTCGACGAAGTGTTCGTTTCTCTGTCGCGGGCCTGAGCGATGGGCCGACGCGGGCGGCGCCCTGGTGACTCCGACACCCGCACCTTGATTCTCGACGCCGCTCGCCGGACTTTTGCCCGGGAGGGTTATCAACGCGCCACCATCCGCACGATTGCCACCGGTGCCGGGGTCGACCCGGCCCTGG
>JBQTHI010000046.1:0-4238 GCA_052390035.1 Actinomycetota bacterium
CTGGTCGAGCCGATGCCGGTCGACGGTGCCCGTCCAATATTCCAAGACCTTCCTGGTCTCTGCCGGGTCGTCCCCGATGATCTCGATCAGCACCGATTCGGCCTCGGGGTAGCGATCGGGAAGCTTCTCGGCCGCGGCGAACATCAGCTCGGCCTGATCTGAGCCGATCTGGCGATGTTTCCAAGCCGAGAAAGTGGCGGCGAACCGGCGGGCGAGGCGGGCCAGCGATACGTACCTTTGCGCCCGTCCCCCGCAGATGCGGAGCCGCGCCTTCAGATAGGCGACGGTCGAAGGATGGCCGAACAGGTCATGGAGAGACCGGGCGTCAGCCTCGGCCAGGGTCTCGGTCCACTCCACGTCCAATGAATGGCGGGCCGCCTCCAGAAGCATCAGCTGCTCGTCCAGGTCATCGGCCGATGCCAAGGAGACATCTCCCAGCCGCGGGATGACTATCGGACTCAGATCTCCCCTTTCCATCAAGGCAAATGTACGAGACGGCAGGGACACTTTTTGGCTGGATGTTGACGCTGGGTCGGCCGCTCCACCACCTCCGCTCGGGTTGGCTCACACCTGCTTGGCCAGCACCCGCCCTAGAGCTTGGTGGTCGTGTTCCGGCCAGTCGGCCGCCACATCGACCACGTCTGTCAGCACCACATCCCAGCCCCAGGCGAACGCCACGTCCGGCTCGACCGATAACATCTTGAGCTTTGGCGGCACCCTGAACCGTCCCTCCTGGGCGATCACCACTCCGGGTCCGCCGATTCCGGCCATGGCCGCCAACGCCTTCAGGTGATCGGCACCGCTGAGGCCGAGGGTCTCCCCGTCCTGGTCGATCAGGTTGAGAACGAAGACCTTGCGAGCCGAAGAGGCCTCCCACGCCTCGGCAATCCCGGGCACCATCAGCACGGCCATCAGCGAGGTGTAGAGACTCCCTGGCCCGAGCACGATTTGGTCGGCTCCGGCCAGAGCACGCAGCGCCGACGGGTTGGCCGTGAGCCCATCGGGTCCCAGGCTCATCGCCTCGATCCGGGCCGGAGCCTTGGTGATGGCCGCCTGACCCACCACCTCGCGGCCACCGATCGCCGCCCGCAACACCGCCGGCTCCATCGCCGCCGGTACAACCCGGCCGACGGTGCGGAGGATCCGACCGGCTGCATCGACCGCTGAAGCGAAGTCCCCGGTGAGGTCGGTGAGAGCCGCCAGCAGCAGGTTTCCGAGCGAGTGGTCTTCGATGTCCCCGGCCGCAAACCGGTAAGCGAACAGCTCCGACCACAAAGTCTGGTCGGGGGTGAGGGCCAGGAGGCAGCGTCGAATGTCGCCGGGGGGTGGGATCCCCAGACCGGAGGTAAGCCGACCCGAGGACCCGCCGTCGTCGGCCACCGCCACCACCGCGGTGATGTCCCCGGCGTAGCTCTGCACCGCCTTGAGGGTGACCGCCAGGCCATGGCCACCGCCCATCGCCACGACCTTGGGACCCTTGTCACCGGTGACCAGCCGTTCGAGCTGGGTGGCGGGGAGGGTGACGGTCATCGGTCGGTGTCGCGGTGGTTGACCGTGGCGGAGATCCCCTGCTTCTCGAACCAGGCTCGCAGCTCCTCGGCCAGCACCACCGAGCGATGATGCCCACCGGTGCATCCGATCCCTACCGTCAGGTAGCTCTTCCCCTCCTCCTCGAAGCGCGGGATGAGAAATCCGAGCAGGTCCTCCACCCGGTCAAGGAACTCTCTGGCTTCCGGGAAGCCGAGCACGTAGTCGCGGACCGGGGGGTCGGTGCCGAGCAGCGGCCGCAGCTCCCTGACCCAGTGAGGGTTGGGAAGGAAACGGGCGTCGAGGATGAGGTCGGCGTCCCGTGGAATGCCGTGTTTGTATCCGAATGAGGTGACGGTGACCCGCAGCGGCCTCTGGTCGGTGGCCTCGGCGAAAAGCTGGGCGATCTTCTGGCGAAGCTGGTGGACGTTGGTTTCGGTCGTGTCGATCACTACGTCGGCTGCCTCCCGCAGTCCTTCCAGCATGTCCCTTTCTGCCGAGATCGACTGGGCGATGTTGCCCCTGCGAACCGGGTGGGGCCGCCGGCTCTCCTCGTAGCGGCGAACCAGGTAGGCATCCTCCGCATCGAGGAACAACACCCGCGCCTGCACTCCTTGGCGGCCCAACTCGTCGATCGTGGAAGTGAGCGTCTCCGTCGGGTCGCCCATCCTCGAATCGATCACCACCGCCAGCCGCTTCCGCCGCTCCGGAACTTCGTGATGGCCAACCGCCTGGGCGAGGAGCTGGGGGGGCAGGTTGTCGATGACGGTGAAGCCGAGATCCTCGAGCACCTTGGCAGCGGTGGATCGGCCCGCCCCCGACATGCCGGTGACTACCAGGACCTGGGGACGGCTTTGGATCTGAATCTGGGCAGTGTCAGTGGGATCGGTCATGGGGCCGAGAGGGTCAGTGTCGGAGGGAAGCGTACAGTTCGGCTGCCACCGGCTCCGGCAGCACCTCCGCCAGTTCCTCCTCGGCTGCTTCCCTGATCTTCTTGAGCGATCCGAACCGGCGGAGCAGCGCCTTCTTCCGAGTCGGTCCGATTCCCTCCACGCCGTCGAGCACCGAATCGACCATCCGTTTCGAGCGAAGATCACGGTGATAGGTGATGGCAAAGCGATGGGCCTCGTCCCGGATCTGCTGCAGCAGATAGAGCGCTTCTTCGTCCCGGGGGATCCGGATCGGCTCGGGTTGACCGGGCACGTAGACCTCTTCCATCCGCTTCGCCAGCCCGATCACCGGGATCTCCAGGTCGAGATCCTTCAGCACCTTCACCGCCCGCCCGAGCTGACCGATTCCCCCGTCGATCACCACCAGGGACGGCGGATAGGAAAATCGGCCTTGGTTCGCGGCGCCTTTCCTCCGTTCCCGCAGGTATGCGGTGAAACGCCTGTTCAGAGTTTCTTCCATCGAGGCGAAATCGTCCTGGCCTTCCACCCGACGGATCTTGAACCTTCGGTAGTCCGATCGTCGAGGCAGACCATCCTCCAAGACCACCATCGAAGCGACGGTGTTGGTTCCCTGCAGGGTCGAGACGTCGTATGCCTCGATCCGCAGCGGTGCGTCGGGCAGGTCGAGGACCTCCTGGAGGCTGCGCAACGCCTTGGCCCTGGCGTTGTGGTCGGCTTGACGGCGCAGCCGATGACGTCCGAAAGCCTCCCGGGCATTGATAGTGGCCGTCTCCAACAGGCGGCGTTTAGCCCCCCTCTGGGGAACCCGAAGGGTGACCCGACCTCCCCTTCGCTCGCCCAGCCAAGCCTCCCACACCGAAACGTCGGGAGGGAGGTCGGCCAACAGCACCTCACGGGGAGGGACCTCCTCGCCGTACACCTCCCGTAGCAGGCTGGCCACCAACTCACCTTCGGTGAGGTCCTCCACCCGGTCGACGATCGCACCGAGTCGTCCAACCACCCGCCCTCGCCGGACATGCAGCACCTGGAGGGAAACCTCCAGCTCATCGCCGTGGAGGGCGAACAGGTCGAAGTCCTCCCTCCGGTCGGTCACCACCTCTTGACGCTCGACCGCCCGCTCCACATCGCGGAGACGGTCGCGGTAACGGGCGGCCGCTTCATACTCTTGACGGTCGGACGCGCCTATCATCTTCTGGCGGAGGCCGGCCACCACTCCCTCGGTGTCACCCCGGAGAAACGCCGCCAAGCCGTCGACCAGCGCTTGGTACTCGTCGCGCTCGACCGCGGCGATGCAAGGACCTGTGCATTTTTCGATGTGGTACAGGAGGCACGGTCGGCCCTGCGCCTGTTGACGGCGGAATAGGGCGTCGGTGCAGGTCCGGATGGGAAAGGTCCGCAACAACAAGTCGAGGGTCGACCTGATCGCGTAGGCGTGGGCGTATGGCCCGAAGTACTCCACCCCTTTTCGCTTCGCCCCCCGCATCACCCGCGCCCGGGGCCATTGGTCGGAACGGGTGATGGCCAGGTAGGGATAGGACTTGTCGTCCCGCAACCGGACGTTGAACCGGGGTCGATGGGTCTTGATCAACGAGAACTCGAGCATGATGGCGGCCACATCCGAGTCGGTGACGATCCACTCCACCGAGTCGGCGGCCTCGACCATCGCCCGGGTCCGTTCGGGCAGCTCACGGGCGAAATACTTGGAGACCCTTTTGCGCAGCGACAACGCCTTCCCGACGTAAATCACCCTCCCCTGGGCGTCCTTGAACTGATAGGCGCCCTGGTGCATCGGGAATCTCG